>JBILTI010000324.1:0-3447 GCA_044371595.1 Bacteriovoracaceae bacterium | reverse complement strand
GACTTCCTCGAATCAAAAAACTGGGGTTATTGGCAGGATCAGCTCGTGACGACCCATCCGATCGAAGCTCCGATTCCGGACGTGCGCGCCGCGAAGGGGATCTTCGACGGGATCACCTACGCCAAGGGGGGTTCCGCACTGAAGCAGCTCCACTTCTACGTCGGCGAGGCCGGGTTCCGCGACGGCCTCAGAGAATACTTTAAAACCTTCGCGTTCAAAAACACGCAGCGCCGGGACTTCACCGGGGCCATCGCCAAAGCTTCCGGCGTCGACCTCGACGGCTGGACGAAGAACTGGCTGCAAACCGCTGGTCCAAACCAGGTGGAGTTTTCCTTCTCCTGCGGAGAAGGAAAGATTTCTTCCGCGGTCATTCGGCAAACCCGGAGCGTCTCAAGGACCCTTTCTCCCCACCGAACTCGTCTCGCGCTTTACCGGAAGCAAAACGAGGAGCTCGTTTTCGTTAAGACTGCCGACGTAAAATATGAGGGGCCTGAAACGGTCGCCTCCGAGATCATCGGAACCGACTGCCCTGACTTCGTTTTCCCGAACGCCGGGGATTACGATTATGCGCTCTTCGGCCTCGTCCCGCGATCGTTAAAGCTTGCGAAGCTCGCGCTAACGAAGCTACCAGATGCGCTCTCCCGCTATGGCGTCTGGAGCATTCTCCTTCAGATGGTGCGGGACCAGAAACTGGCACCGGGGGAGATGACGAAGCTTACGATGGAAGCCCTTGCGACGGAATCGGATCCGGTGCTCGTGGGCCTTCTCACGAACAGATACAGCGTGATCCGGAACCAGTACTTCTATTACCTGGGCGCGGAAGAACGGGCGGCCCTCGCGCCGTCTTACGAGAAAGTTTTCTGGGACCGCGTTCAAAACTCCTCGCCGGGATCGAGCCTGCAGATTTCGTTCTTTGATTACTTCGTTAGCACGGCGCAGACCGAGGAATCACAGACTCGGTTGTATGAACTTCTCTTATCGAAGAAGGGCCCGAAGGGCATCGAACTCGGCGCCGACCGGAGATGGGCGATCATCCGGATCCTCGCTCAGAACAATCACCCGAAAGCTCTGGAACTCATCGACGCCGAGGCCAAGAACGATCCTTCGACGCTCGGAAAGCGCCTTGCGTTCGCCGCGAAGGTCGCGGTCCCGAATGAAGCTTCGAAGCGAGCGTACTTCCGATCACTTCAACCGAAGGAACTTCCCTACAGCGATTTTCGCGAAGCGACGGATTCGTTTTTCATGAACAATTATCCCGATCTCAACCGAAGGTTCCTGAGGGATTTCTTTGAGCAGCTGAAGAAAACGGATTGGACATCCAACGACGACGTGGTGGATGTGTACTTCGAGCACTTTTATCCGTTCGAAGAATGTTCTAAAGATAACGAGGCCCTGAGTAAGTCCTATATGACGCAGACGAAGCTTACGAACCTCGCGAAGAAAGGATGGCTCGAGGCGCACGATGAACTTTCACGGTGCGTCCGGATCCGGATGCAGAGACAGCAAGAAATCCTGACCGGGAGTGATCGCTGAGACTGAATCATGTCCCGCCACTTCAGCCACCTCGGCGCCGCTCCGATGCCCCGGCGCCGCGGCGCGGGCCATTCGTGCCGGTCCTCGCTGAGCATTGGCAGCGAGGAGTTTTTGCCTTCCCTGAACCTGAGCAGGCCTTCGATATTTCGAACCACCTCGTGGTTAAGCGGCTCCGCGCGGGGTGAGGGTTTCACGCTTTGCGAGATCGAGCTAAAATGGAGTGATGAGATTTCTCTTTGGGATCCTCCTGTTGGTGCAATCGTTGACCGCGCGCGCGGAACTGAACGTCGAGACCTACGACTTCACGTTCGAGTCTGGCCACGCGTATCGCTCGGTCAGCTCGGAGCAAAAGGCAAACAAACTCCCAGGGCCGCCTGAGCTCGGACCAGCTCCCCTACTGGCGGGCCGTGTAAACGCTTCGGCTGGGGCAACGGTTCGCGTCCGGTTCTTCGGCGGATACCACCTCCTGCGGTTCAACGAACCGCCCTACGGAACGCTCGATTCGGAGTTCGATTCCCTGAACATTTTCGGACTCGAGCTCCTCTTAAAGACCGGCCCCGTGTCGAAGATCGGCGTCTTCGGCATGCAACAGGATCACCCGCTCTACCGCGCAACCGGTCCCACGACCTTCGAAGTCTTAAAGCGGAAGTTTGGCCAGACGGGGGTCCACTTCCAACTTGGCCAGCGCCGGCGGGTCGGCCTACTCTGAGGCCTTGGCCCAAAGGTGTACTTCCTTTTCCCGACGGCCGGCGGAGAAATCGCGACCGAGCTGGGCGGGGGCGGAGAAGCTTACGCTCGGCTCGGTTGGTTCGGCCCCTTTGGCCTCCTCTATCAAGTTAAAGGGTCGTACCAAGCCTTGGCCCAGCCCAACGCGGAGGTTAACTTCGTCCACGCGTTCGCTCCGTGAGGCGCACCGGAACGCGAACGACGCGATCTCCGAGCTCCAGGTCGCCGACGCGAGCATGGCCGGGACCTCGCAGATGCTGGTCCGCCTGCGGGAAGTCTCGCTCAGGGCGAGCACCGATGCGTTGAGGGACGAGGACCGCGGGTTGCTCAACAGCGAGTTCATGTCGCTGCGACGGGAGATAGAGCGGCGGCTCAGCACCACGCGTCTCCTCGCCGAGCCGCTCTTCCGCTCCAGGAGCTCGCGGGAGTTCCAGATCGGCACCGGCGCCGGCGAAAGTTAGAAGCTCACGGTCGATCAGGAGAGCCTCACGCAGACGGACTTCAACATGCCCCTTATCGACTCCCACGTCTCGACCGAAGAGGACGCATGGCAAAACATTTCGCAGATCGAGCAGGTGATCCAGAAGGTCGCCGAGAACCGCGCCCGGGTCGGGTGACTCATGAACCGGCTCGAGAGCTCGGCGAACGCCACGAGAACGGCGACCGTGAACGTCGAGGTCGCCCACTCCTAAGTAATGGACGCCAACTATGCAGCCGAGGCCTCCGAAAAGCTCTGCGCCTCCCAAAAGCTCTCCTCTGCCACGGCGGTCCTCGCCCAGGCGAGCGGCCTCGGTAGATCGATCCTCAGGCTCGTCGAATAACCATTCCCGATCCGAATCAGTCGTAGTTAAAGCCGTTGCCCGGGGAGTGGGGCCCGTAACCAACTTCGAGTAGGTGCCGCTCACGCATAAGCGACCGGGACCAGGGCTTCTCGCGTAACTATTCAGAAAAGTTTTTTTAGAACGAGTTAACTATCTTTCCGAGGTACGGAATGGCCTCTCTTTGCGAGAACCGGTCGTCGAGATACTTCCAAAAACTTAATTCCAACTTCCGGCATGTCGACGCCAAAAAGAGCATAAGGTGCCAGGCACGGACTCCGCTAACGGATCGGTTCTGGAGCGAGATTTTTCGCTTCATAACCCGTTCCCCTCACGTCGAGCTCCTCCTGATTGTTATGGAGCGAAAGCT
>JBILTI010000194.1:0-4756 GCA_044371595.1 Bacteriovoracaceae bacterium | reverse complement strand
GCCGCCGCGGGGTCGAGGGGTTCATGTTGAAACGCTGGGAATCGCCGTACCGGTCGGGGCGTCGGCGGGGCGACTGGTGGAAGTGGAAGATCGATCCTCTCACCGTCGACTGCGTTCTTCTCTACGCGCAGCCGGGAACGGGTCGCCGGTCGGGCCTCTTCACCGACTACACGCTCGCGGTGTGGAAGGACGGCGAACTCGTTCCGGTCACAAAGGCCTACTCGGGCCTCTCCTATGACGAGCTCCAGCAGATGGACCGCTGGATCAAGCGCAACACGCTCGAGAAGTTCGGGCCGGTGCGATCGGTGCGGCCCGAGCACGTCTTCGAGATCGCTTTCGAGGGAATCAAGGCGTCTCCCCGGCACAAGGCGGGTGTCGCCCTCCGCTTTCCCCGGATCCTCCGCTGGCGGCGGGACAAGGGGCCCGAGGAAGCCGACACGCTGGAGGCCCTAACACGGTTCCTGACGGCGAAGGGTACGGCGCACGGATGCTAGTTCAGTTCCCGGAGAAACTTTTTGTGTCCCGCTTTCCGAACGATGCCCCAGGCGCGGTGGTAGGGGCCCCCGCCGGCCGTCGGATAGAACTCGTCGATCCATTTCCGGTGGTCCCGGAGGCCCGCCGCTTCGAAGAGGTCGATCTCGAGGGACATCAGGTGAAGGTGGTCCTTGACGACCTCCGGCTCGCTCCGGTATTCGCCCGCGAGGAGGGGAGAGGACTTCAGGTATCGCTTGAGCCAGGTGTGCATGAGTTCGTGGAACACCATCCACGTGAAGGCCTCGCGGGGCCGGCGGGGTCCGCCTTCGTCCGTGACGTAGCTGTCGACGAAATGGACGACGTTGAGGATGAGCGGCTCGCCGACGGGGATGAGCCGCGGGCACACGGAGAAGGTCGCCGTGAGTTCCCGGCGTTCGAAGGGCCGGTTCGGATAGCGATCGGCGAGCGCCTTGAAGAGCACCGGGGCGATCTCGTCCCAGGCCGCCTGGAACTGCGGCTCCTTGGCGATCGCCTCGGTCCGCTAGACCTCCGGGGGCGGGCCCAGGGGAGAGTAGATGTTTTCGAAGAGCCAGCTGTATTTGAAGAACAGCCGGGGATAGGTGAGTTCGGTCTGCGCCGCCGCGGGGAGCGCGAAAAAGAGGATGGCGAAAAGTAACTTCATCGGACTCTCATCCCGGTGACTAGGTTTCTGGCAGGTTTAACTATATGCGGATTTCGAAGAATAACGAGCTAAAGATTGGGCACCCGGAGCGAGTCCGGTCCCTGATCGAGCGGTGGTTTGCGGACAAGGGCTGGACCCCGCGGCCGTTCCAGCGGGAGGCCTGGGACAGGTACCTCTCGGGGAAGAGCGGCCTCGTGCACGTCGCGACAGGCCTCGGAAAGACTTATGCCGCGGTCCTGGCCGCGGTCGGCGAGCTCGCCCTCGAGGCGGCGCCGCCGGCCGGGATCCACGTCCTCTACATCTCCCCCCTCCGGGCGCTCAGCGCTGACATCATAAAATCCATCGAAGTACCGCTCCGGGAGCTGGGGCTCCCGTTCACCGTCGAGGGCCGCACCGGAGACACAGGGTCGGCGCAGCGGGCCCGGCAGAAGAAGCACCCGCCTTCGGTTCTGGTCACGACGCCCGAGTCGTTTAACCTGCTCCTCGTGACCGAAGAACACCGGCGGGCCCTGGCGAAGTGCCGCCTCGTCGTCGTCGACGAATGGCACGAGCTCCTCGGCAACAAGCGCGGCGTTCAGGTGCAGCTCTGCCTCGAACACCTGAAGACCCTCGCGCCGGAGCTCCGGATCTGGGGCCTCTCGGCGACGATCGGAAACCCGCAGCTCGCCGGCGAGGTTCTGGGGGGAATCCGCGATGACTTCGTCTTCGTCACCGAACCGGTAGGAAAAGAGATCGAGATCCAGTGCCTCCTTCCGGACGCCGTCGATTCGTTTCCCTGGTCCGGGCACCTGGGCCTTTCGATGCTGGAGGAGGTGATCGCCCACGTTGACCTGAACCGCTCCTGCCTCCTCTTCACCAACGTGCGCTCCCAGTGCGAGCGCTGGTACAGTGAGATCCGGCTCCGGAGACCGGACTGGGAACCCGTGATGGCGATCCACCATTCGTCCGTCGACCGAGAGCGCCGGGAGGCGGTCGAGGCGGGGATCAAGGCCGGGGACCTGAAGCTCGTTCTCTGCACGTCGAGCCTCGATCTCGGGGTCGACTTTCCGATGGTCGAGCGCGTCTACCAGATCGGATCGCCGAAGAGTATCTCCCGGTTCGTCCAGCGCGCGGGCCGATCGGGGCACACGCCGACGGGGGGCCCGCGGATCTTCTTCGTCCCGACGCACGCGCTCGAGCTCTTCGAGTACCTCGCGACGGAGCTCGCGATCGTGCGGGGTCTCAAGGAGGAGATCGTTCCGCCGGAGCTCTCGCTCGACGTCCTTGCCCAGCACCTCGTGACCCTCGCGGCCGGCGGGGGCCTTGTTCCCGACGAGGCCTTCGAGGAGGTCCGGCGCACCCACGCCTTCCGGAAGCTCTCGCGGGAGCAGTTCGACGAGCTTCTCCTCTTCCTGACTCACGGAGGACGGAGCCTCGCGGCCTACCCGGCCTACCATCGACTTAAGGAGTACGAAGGCCGCTACCTCGTCTTTGATAAGAAGATGATCCACCAGCACCTGATGAACGTCGGGACGATCACCTCGGATCCGTCGATGCGGATCCGCTATCTCCGCGGCGGTAGCCTCGGGACCGTCGAGGAGTCGTTCGTGAGCAAACTTAAAAAGGGCGACGTCTTCGTCTTCGGCGGGAAGGTCCTCGAGTACGTCATGGTCAAGGACCTAACCCTCCTGGTCCGCGCGGCGCCTGCGGCAGTGGCGCCGGTGCCGATCTGGTGGGGGAGCCGGTTACCGCTTTCCTCGCTCCTGTCGACGCACCTGAAGGAGGTCTTCGAGCTCATTGATCGGGGTGAGCTCCGGCATCCGCTGGTCGAGTTCCTCGCGCCGATCATCGAGGTTCAGCGAACTATCTCCCGGCTGCCGGGCCGCGACTTCCTTCTAGTCGAGGAGACGCTCACCCGCGAGGGGCGCCACCTCTTCCTCTTTCCCTTCGAGGGCCGGCTCGTCCACGAGGCGCTCGCCGCCCTCCTCGCGGTGCGGATGTCGTCCCGGGGTAAGGTGACCCTCTCGTTTTCCGTCTCCGAGTACGGCCTCGAGATCCTGGCCCCCAAGGACTACGAGTTCGCGGTCGCCGAACTGAAGGAGCTCCTGGCGATCGACGACCTCACCGAGGACATCCGGCGGAGCCTCAACTTAACCCAGCTCGCCAAGAAGCAGTTCCGCGACATCGCCCAGGTGGCGGGCCTCGTCCACCAGAATCGGCCGGGGGAGCGGCGGACGATGAAGAACCTCCAGATGAGCGCGGGCCTCCTCTTCGACGTCTTCCGCGCCCACGAACCAGACCAGCCGCTCTATAACCAGTCGTTCGACGAGGTCCGCTTCTTCCAGTTTCAGGAGTCCCGGCTAGTGGCGGTCCTCCGGAAGCTCGCGGAGGTCCCGTTCGTCCATCGCCGGACGCCGCGGCCTTCGCCGCTCGCGTTCCCGCTCATCGTCGAACGCATCGGTTCGCTCGTCTCCTCGGAAACTTTGCAGGAGCGCCTCCGGCGCATGAAGGACGCATGGACAACAGTCTGACGGTCCCGCTTAACGGAGAGGAATTTGTCTTCGATCACCGCCGGGCCGTCTACTGGCCCCGGCGCAAGGTCCTGCTCGCGGCCGACCTCCACTGGGGCAAGACCCAGTACCTACGGAACCACGGGATCGCCGTCACGGACAACGTCTTCGAAGCCGATCTCCGACGGCTCACCGGGCTCCTTACGGATTACGAGGTCCGGACGCTCCTGGTCCTCGGAGACCTCGTCCACCACGAGGCCGCCCTTAGCCGCGGCGTCGTCGAACGCGTCGCCGAGCTCCGAGACGCCTACCCGTGCGAGCTCCTCCTCGTGACCGGGAACCACGACCGCTACACGCGCTTCCCTCCCAGCTGGGGAGTTGTGGAAGAACCGGATTTTTACATCGGAGATTTCTATTTCACCCACGAGCCGGTCGTCGGTAACCGGGGATTTACCTTTGCGGGCCATCTTCATCCGATGCTTCGGCTCCGGGCCGGGTTCGACGTCCTCCGGCTACCAACCTTCATCCTCGGGGACGGGTTCTGCCACCTCCCGGCCTTCAGTGCCTTTACCGGCGGGCAGGACGTGAAAATAGAGAAGGGCCAGAGGGCCCTCGTCCTCGGCGATGACGGGTTGATGGAGTTCGGTCGAGACTAAAACTTCTTCCAGAACTTAACCGGGGCCGGAACGCGGAGGACGTCCTCGATCTGGGCCCTGATCCGCTCCCTCGCGGCGCACTCGTCTTTGTCGTTCTCGTGGATGAGGCCGATCGAACCTTCGTAGCGCACAACCTCGTCGTCGAGGGCCTCTAGGCGGATCGAAACGTTGCACGAGCTGAACCGGTTTCTGGGCTTGAACGAACGAAGGTTGATCGCCTTCTTCAGCTCGAAGCGCGTGTCGTTCTCGGCGGGGTCGAACGCGAACGCCCGCGCTTGCTCTTCGACCTCCTGCGGACCGCCGGCGCACCTGGTGCCCCAGAAGTTGCACTAACTGCCTTACCTGATTGGTGATGCTTTTTGCGCGAGAAGTACTTCATTGTAATAATACATGAAGATCTCAAGGTGGTCCTTCAATCGCCGGGGATCCTTCGTCGTGCACCAGGTTTTTCTAAT
>JBILTI010000193.1:0-4777 GCA_044371595.1 Bacteriovoracaceae bacterium | reverse complement strand
GGGTAGAACCGCATGTTCTCGTAGACCGCGCCGTCCTCGCCCTGTAGCGCGAAGAAGGCGCGCTTCGTGAGCCAGAGGAGGAACCGCGAGAGGAGCCGGCCCGGGATCCCCCGGCGCCGGCGCGTGAGGTAGATCGGCTGCACCAAGGTCCGGCCCTTTTCGACGGGCCGGTAGGCGAAGATCATGTGGAGCGACGGCCAGCGCCGGCCCCGGAAGGCGACGTCCTTCATCAGCGTCAGAAGGCCGTTGTTCCCGTGGTCGTAGCGCATCGAGTACGAGTACGTCTCCCCGAAGAGAAACCGCGCGAGGGACTCGCGGAGGTTTCCGGCGCCGATCTTGCCGGTGAGGGTGATGTCGATGAGGCCCCCGCGGGACGCCTCCGCGATCTCCACCGCCATCTCGATGTCGAGGGCGTGGACCGTCTTCAGATGCTGGGGATCGAGGCCGTTGATCATCGTCACGTGGTGGTGGCAGCTCCGCTCGTAGCTCGCGCCGAACTCGACGTCGAGGGCCTCGGTCGCCGGGAGGTCGGGGAAGTCGGCGAGCTCCGCGGCCGGGGCGCTCCCCGGGTAGACCCAGATCGCTCCGAACTTCTCCCGGACCGTGTACGCGCGGAGCTTTGCGCGCGCGGGGATCTCCGGTTGGCACGGAACCTTCGCGCAGGCACCGTCCACGCCGAACTCCCAGTGGTGGAAGAAGCAGCGGACATGCTCGCCGACGACGCGACCCCGGCCCAGGTGCGTCCCCATGTGCGGGCAGTAGGCGTCGAGCGCGGCGACGGTCCCCGCCGCCGTCCGGAAGAGGACGAGCTCCTGGCCGCAGAGCTGGAGCGCCGTCACCGCCCCGGGCTTCAGGGCCCGCGACGGAAGCGCGAAGTACCAGCCGACGGCCACCTGCTCCCAGTTGTTAAACACGGGGAAGTCGGGGATAGGCTGCGTTGTTTGATTCTTGACGGAGTACATCCCTCCTATTTTAAGAGGGATCAGGATACGCGTCGAGGCGGTGATTTTTTCATCACCGACCGTATCGCTCGCTGGCGTGCGCCTTGCACGCTATCCGGTGGAGAACGAAGGGAAAAAGGAGAACGTTATGATTTGGACTCTTATCGTAGGCCTCGTCGTCGGGGCGATCGCCAAAATGCTCATGCCGGGGAAGGATCCGGGGGGCTTTATCATCACGATGATCCTCGGTGTCCTCGGGGCGTTCGTCGCGCACTTCATCGGACAGAGCCTCGGCTGGTACAACGAGGGCGACCCCGCGGGCTTCGTGGCCTCGGTCGTCGGCGCGGTCGTGCTCCTGGCGATCTACCGGGCGGCGACAGGGAACCGGCAGCTCACGCACCGGCACTAGGCCTTCGGCGGATGCTGGCCCCAAAAGTCACCGAGATCGGTCAGGATACCTCTGGAGACCAGCTCTGCCGGGGTCTCCCGGAACCAGTCTCCGGGGAGCGTCCGCGCGTAGTTCGCATCGAGGAACCGGTTGTCCATCAGGACGATGATCCCCGCGTCGCGCTCCGTGCGAATGACCCGGCCCGCGGCCTGGACCGCCTTGGCCATTGCCGGATACGTGTAGGCGTAGTCCTGACCCGCCCGGTATTCCCGCTCGTAGTAGTCGCGCATCCGTTCACGCTCGAAGTCGAAGCCCGGGAGCGGAGGTCCGACGACGAAGGCCCCGATCACCATGTCCCCCGCGTAATCGATGCCCTCGGAAAAGACTCCGCCCTGGACGGCGAACAGAATGATGGGGGCCCCGCCCCGGAGGTGTTCGAGCGTCGCCTCGACTTCCTCGTTCCGCATCGACCGGTGCTGCTTTAAAACGCGCAGGCCCGGCGGCGGCGCGAAGCGCTTCAGGACCTGCTCGAGGAACTCGAAGCTCGGAAAGAAGGCGAGGTAGTTCCCCGTGCGAAGCCCCGCGATCCGCGCGATCGCGTCGGCGATCCGGGGGTAGTTCCGGTTGCGCTCGGAGTACTTGGTTGAAACCTGGGGGATGATCAGGACCTTCCGGTTCTCCGGCGCGAACGGCGACCGGAACTCCTCGGTCAGGAGGTCCGCCCCGGCGAGGCCCGAGAGCTTCGCGTAGTAGTCGAACGGCTTTAGCGTCGCCGAAAACAGGACGACGTTCTGGAACCGGTCGTAGCGATCGCGGATGAGCTTCGAAGCGTCGCAGCAGATGATCTTGATCGTCGAGGCCCGGCCGTCGTTCTGTCCCGTGATGAAGAACTCGGACCGCTCAGTCGAGAGCTCCTGGAGTAGGTCGGTGAACTCGCCCCAGTAGAACGCGAGCCGCAGGACGACGTCCCGGGGTTTGATCTCGACATCGGCCTCGAGGTACTCGTTTAAAAACGCCCGGAGCGCGTCGTTCACGAGTCCGAAGCCGTTGAAGTCCGGCGCGACGGTGCGGGTCTCGGTCCGCGCCGGCGCCGCGGCCTTCACGGTCGCGAGGCACTCGTCGAGGAGCGCTTCCGCGGCCCCGCGGAAGCGCTTCGGAAGGCCAGCGAGGTCGGCCCGGAGTCCCTCGAGGAACCTCCCCGAGAGCTCGGGCGAAAAGTTGCCCATGGTCCGGGCCGGGAGATTGTGGGCCTCGTCGATCACGAGGTTCGGGAGCCCCTCCTGCGCGAAGCCCCCGGCGCTGATCTTCCCGAGCGCCGACTGGTGGCCGAAGACATAGTTGTAATCGCAGACGACGACGTCGGCCTCGGGGACCGCCTCGAGCTGGAGCTCGAACGGACAGACTTCGTATTTCTCGGCGAGGTTCCGCATGACCTTCGCCGTGAGGCGCTTCTTCTTCCGGAGCTCGCCCGCGAGGTCGTGGGTCCGGAGCTTGTCGTAGTAGCCGCGCGCGTACTCGCAGTAGTCGGGGTTACAGAGGGGCTCGGCCTTGAGGCAGAGCTTACTCTTCGCCGTGATCGTCAGGGACTTCGTCGGCGCGCCGGGGAGCTGGAGCCGGTCCACCGCCTCCTCGGCCACGGCCTGCTGGCTGTTCTTCGGCGTGAGGTAGATCACGCGCTGGCCCCGGGCCAGGGCCTCCCGGAGCGTCGGATAGAGGACGCCGATGGTCTTCCCGAGGCCCGTCGGCGCCTGCAGCATGAGCTTCTTTCCGCGCGCCATTCCCGTTTCGATCAGGGCCATGAGCTCCACCTGCCCGGGCCTCGGGGCGGCGAACGGAAACGGCAGCGCAGCCGCGAGCTTCTTCCGGCGCCGGAGCCGCTGCTCGGCGAGCCTCGCCTGCGCCGCGAGCTCGGCCAGCCGGCGCTCGAGCCAGGCCTCGGCGTCGCGGAGGTTCCAGTAGACGTCGAAGCCGTAGGTCTCCGGGCGCCGCGAGGAAACGAGGTAGAACGCGAGCTCGGGTTTTACGCCGTAGGTCCGGTGGTAGAAGAGGCCGTAGCAGAGGAGCTGCACGAAGTACGGATGGTCGAAGCGCTTGTCCCGGAGGGTCTTCGCGAGGTCGAAGATGTTGAAGCTCGACTTGATCTCTTCGATCCGGGGCTTCGTCCCCGAGAACACGCCGTCCATCCGGCCCGCGACCTCGAAGCGGTAGCCGCCGTGCTCAAAGGCAGCCTCGATCGGAACCTCGGCCCGGTAGGAGTCGTCCTCGGCGCGCCGGAGTTCCTGCACCTTCTTGTGGAGCTCGCTCCCCTGCTGGAGCGTCGTCGCGACGCCGGCGCCGGGCTCGATGCTCCCCCGCCGCGGGGCGGGCATCGCGAACTCCTGGATCGAAAGCTTAACGGTCTTCATATCAGGACGAGGTTTTCGCCGGATTTCGGAAGGAAGTTATCGATGTGGAGGTCGTCGATCGGGAAGGCGGCGATCCCGGTGCGCTTCAGGTGCCGAACGAGGGCGCCGTCGCGGTGCTGGACGTAAACGGTCTTCGCGCCGGTCTCGCGGATCGTGAGGTTCAGGTCGTTCCAGTCGGCGTGATCGGACATCACGAAGCCCCTGTCGTAGCCCCTGCGGCCCCCCTGCATCCACCCCGACGCGAATGCCGTGCGGCATTCGCCGAGCTGTCGGGACCAGGCCTCGCGGAGGATCGACGGGGGCGCGAGGATGAGTTCGCCGGCGAGCGCTTCCCCGCCGGCGAGGCGGCAGAGCTTGTCGGTTAAGAGTTCGGTGGTGGCCATGGTGCGGTTCTGCCTCCGGTAGCACTCCGTCAGCTCGTGGACGGAGTCGTGGATGAGCACCGGTTTATGCGCGTGAGGCGCGAGTTCCGCAAGGATCCGCTGCGCCTTTCCGAGAGAATAGCCGAAGAGAATCGAGTTCCGGCCCGCGGTTTCATTCTCGCGCCACCAGTTAGCGATGTAGTTTCCGTGCGGAAGGTTTTTTTCCCATACGAACTTCGGGGTCCCGAACGTCGCCTCGGTGATGAACGTGTCGCAGGGAACGCTCTCGAACGGATCGCAGCTCGGGTCCGCGTCCCGCTTGTAGTCCCCAGAGGCGACCCAGACCTCGCCGTCGACCTCGACCCGCACCTGGGCCGAACCGAGGATGTGCCCGGCCGAATGGAAGCTCACGCGGGCCCGGCCCAGCGTAAAGGCCTCGCCGTAGCCGTAGGTTTCGACCGCGATGCCCTTCCCGATCCGCGTCCGGAGGAGCTCCACGCCGCGGTCGACGCACACGTACTTCTTGCTCCCGCGCCGCGCGTGATCGCTGTGCGCGTGGGTGATGACGGCGACGTCAACGGCGCGATGGGGATCGATGTAGAAATCGCCGGCGGCACAGTAGAGACCTTTCGCGGTCCATGTAATCAGCGGAGTCTTCGAAAAAAACATGCGGGAATCTTT
>JBILTI010000192.1:0-4778 GCA_044371595.1 Bacteriovoracaceae bacterium | reverse complement strand
CAGGACGAGTTCGCGCTAGTCGAGCACGTCCGCTACAACGGGACCCACTACGCCAAGACCTCCGAGGAATGGCTCAGGAACACGGACCGGAACAAGCAGAAGATCCTCGAGATCTTCGCGAAGCACTACGGGCCCCGCGAGGCCGGGAAGTGGCTCGAGTACTGGCGGATCTTCTTCATGGCCTGCGCCGAGCTCTGGAACTTCGACGGCGGCCGCGAGTGGTTCGTCTCCCACTACCTGATGGAGAAGAAGTAGATGAAGAAGGTCGCGATCGTCGGCACCGGGATGGCGGGCATGAGCGCCGCCTACTTCCTCCGGAACCACTTCGACCTCACGCTCTTCGAGAAGAACGACTACGTCGGAGGCCACACGAACACGGTCTACGTCGAAGAAGCCGGGGTCCGGAAGCCGATCGACTCCGGCTTCATCGTCTTCAACGAGGTGACGTATCCGAACATGGTGAAGCTCTTCCGCGAGCTCGCGGTCCCGTACTACGACAGCGACATGAGCTTCAGCGTCCGAGAGGCCGCGACGGACCTCGAGTACAACGGGTCGAGCTTCTGGGAGGGCCTCTTCGTGCAGAAGCGGAACCTCCTGAGGCCGCGCTACTGGAAGATGCTCCTCGACATCCGGCGCCTGTGCAAGCTCGCCCCGGCGATCGTCACCGACCCGCGCTACGACGCGCTGACGGTCCGGGACCTCGTCGCGAGCGAAGGCTACGGCCAGGAGTTCCTCGACCACTTCCTCGTTCCGATGAGCTCGGCCGTGTGGTCGACGCCGACGGACAAGATGCTCGACTTCCCGGCCAAGGCCCTGATCCGATTCTTCCTCAACCACGGGTTCCTGGGGCTCGACACGCAGCACCAGTGGAAGACCGTCAAGCGCGGATCCCAGACATACAAGGAAAAGATCATCGAGTCGTTCCGGGACCGGATCCGGCTGAAGGCCGGGGTCGCGACGGTGCGGACGGTCGGCAACTGGGTCGAACTCACGACCGTCACCGGGGAGACGCACCAGTTCGACCACGTGATCTTCGCATCCCACGCCGACGAGACGCTCGCGATGCTCAAGAATCCGACGCCGCTCCAGCGCGAGCTCCTCTCCCAGTTTAAGTACCAGGAGAACGTCGCCGTCCTCCACACCGACGCGAGCGTCATGCCGGCGCTCCGGAAGAACTGGTCCTCGTGGAACTTCGTCTACCGGGACGGCGACGCGTACACCGTCTACTACATGAACCGGCTCCAGCAGATCTCGGAGAAGGTGAACTACTTCATCAACGTCAACGGCGAGCGCTTCGTCGACAAGCGGAAGGTCCTCCGGCGGATCGTGTACCACCATCCGGTCTTCGACCTCGCCGCGGTCCGCGCGCAGGAGCGGCTCCCGGAGCTCAACAAAGGAGCCCCGAAGCTCTACTTCTGCGGCAGCTACTTCCGCTACGGCTTTCACGAGGACGCGCTCCTCTCGAGCGTGAACCTCTGCGAGGAGATCCTCGGCCGAAAGGTGCTCCCGTGAGGTCAGAGTTCTACGTCTCCTTCGTCCGCCACATCCGCTACTTCCCGCGGCGCTACGAATTCGACTACAACTTCTTCTGGACGAAGTTCGACCTGGACGAGCTCGACGAGCTCCACCGCCGGACCCCGTTCTTCTCCCGGAACCGGTTCAACCTGCTCTCGTTCCACGACAACGACCACGTGAACCTCGGGTTCCCCTCGACCCGCGAAAACATCGCGGCGTTCCTGCGGGAGAACGACGTCACCGCGGAGGTGACCCGGGTCGAGCTGGTCACGAATCCGCGGATCCTCGGGTACACCTTTAACCCGGTTTCATTTTTCTTCATCGAAACCAACGACGCGCCATACCTCGTGATCGAGATCGGCAACACGTTCAACGAACGCAAGCCCTACCTGGTCCGGCCCGATTATTTCGTCGCCGGGGCCTGGACCTTCACGACGCCGAAGCACTTCTACGTCTCTCCGTTCACCTCCGTGGAGAACACGATGACGTTCCGGGTCCGCCGCGACCACCGGGGCCTCGTCATCACCATCGACGACTTCGACAAGAAGGGCAACCTCGAGGTCCGTGCGGTCTACTCCGGGAAGAACCGCGGCTGGAGCACGGAGAACGTGCTTCGGATGTTCTTCGCGTACCCGCTGGTGACACTGCGAATCATTTGGGCGATCCACTACCACGCCCTCAAGCTGTATCTCCTGAAGGTTCCGTACTTCAAGAAGTCGGAAGACGCTGCGCTCCAGACCGGCGTCTTCGTCTGGCGCAAGCGCTCGTTTCGGCGGAAGGACTAGGCCTTCGTGAAAGGTACGAACCGCGGAACGACGGCGGCGTACGCCTGATACTCGGGCCGGTCCCGGTACCTTTCCTCGAGCGGCGGAACGCCGGTCACCTTGAGGATCAGGACGTTTATCGCGAGGGGCCCGAGGATGGTCCAGGCCGTGGCCGGCGTGAAGGCCAGGAGGTAGATTCCGTACCAGAGGAGGACCTCGCCGAAGTAGTTCGGAAACCGGCAGAGCCGCCACGGGCCCGTCGTGCAGATCTTCCCGCGGTTCTCGGGCCGCGACTTCCACCTTTTGAGGTAGCCGTCCGACGAGACCTCGAACCCGAACCCCGCGAGGAAGATCCCGAGGCCCGTCCAGTTGAGGAGCGAGAGCTCCTTCGCCTCGACGGTCATCCCTGCCGTGGCCGGAAGCGACACCACCAGCATGAGACAACCTTGAAACAGGAACACCTTAAAGTAGGCCTGGAGGTTTTCCCGCGGCGCCCAGAGCCGCCGGTACTTGTTATAGCGCGGATCCTCGCCCTTGCCGAGGCCCCGCTTGTAGATGTAGAGCGCGAGCCGGAGGCCCCAGGCCGTGACGGCGAGGAGGACGACGGCGTTCCGGAGGGAGAGCGGATAGTGGAGGTAGGCCACGAGCGTCGCGAGGACGATCCCCGGCCCCCAGCCGACGTCGATCACGGAGAAGTTTTTTCTAACGAGCGCGATCAGGAAAAAGCTGTGCACGAACAGCAGAACGGCTATGATGAGACTGGAAACCATCGGCAACTCCAAGGCAAGGACCGTATGAAGATTATACTCCTCTTAGGCCTCTTTCTGTCAGCAACGACGTGGGGACAAAGCATGAACAATCTCGGAAACAAGGACAAGACGCTCTACTTCTTCCAGAAGCTCACGAAGGAGACGCTCCCCCTGATCGACGAGTTCTACGACGCCAACGTCGAATTCCACGACCCGGTCGGGACGATCCGCGGGACGAAGAAGATCCGTGCCTACTACGAGGGCATGTACAAGAACGTAAAGTCGATCCGCTTCGACTTCTCGCAGTTCGTCGAGGCCGGCGACGACCTCGTCGGCGTCTGGAAGATGACGCTCGTGACCGATAAACTGAACGGCGGCGCTCCGATCGTCGTCGACGGGACGTCGGTGATCCGGTTCCGGAACGGAAAGGCCGTCTACCACCGGGATTACTTCGACATGGGCGCCTTCGCCTACGAAAACATCCCGGTCCTCGGATTTCTGGTGAAAACCGTAAAAGAACGTTTTAAAGTCGAGGAATGAACCGAATCCCCCGCCTCATCGAGCTCGTCCGTCCTCACTATATAAGCACCGATCCGGCCCACGATTGGGCCCACGTCGACCGCGTCGCAGCGACCGCGCGCAAGCTCGCCGCCGGGACCGGCGCAGAAGTCGAGTGCGTCCTCGCGGCGGTCTACGGCCACGACCTCGTGAACCTTCCGAAGGATCATCCGGACCGGAAGAACGCCTCCGCAATGAGCGCCGACGCCGTCGAGCCGCTCCTCCGCGAAGCAGGCTTCGACGACCGGGAGGTGGCCGTCATCCGCGCGGCGATCGTCGAACACAGCTTCTCTCGGGGGCTCAAACCCTCGTCGCTCGAGGCGGCAATTGTCCAGGACGCGGATAGGCTCGACGCCCTCGGCGCGGTCGGCGTCCTTCGCTGCGCGGCCGTGAACACGAAGCTCGGGACCGCGTTCTACGAACCGTTGGATCCCCTCGCCGAGGCGCGGGAGCTCGACGACCGCTCCTATATGATCGATCACTACTTCGTTAAACTCTTTAAGCTTCCGGAGCTCATGAACACGCCCGCGGCCCGGGAGCTCGCGGACCGCCGGGTGGGCGCGATGAAGATCTTCCTCGAAACCCTCATCGCCGAACTCCGCGGAAAGGACTAGCTCATGTGGATCATCAACGCCCGCTACGGGGAACCGGACTTCTACCAGACGCTCGCGCGCGAGCTCGACGCCCTGACCGACGGCGAACCGAACCTCGTCGCGAACCTCGCGAACGTTTCCTCGTGGATCTACCACGCGCTCCCGGACCTTAACTGGTGCGGCTTCTACATCTGGGACCCCGCGGCCGGGGAGCTCGTGCTGGGACCGTTTCAGGGGAAACCGGCTTGCCTCCGGATCCGCCCGGAGCGCGGCGTGTGCGGCGAGGCTTATCGAAGCGGCGCGACGGTCCGGGTGGACGACGTGTACGCGTTTCCGGGCCACATCGCCTGCGACGCCGCCTCGCGCTCGGAGCTCGTCATCCCGCTCAAGCGGGGAACGGCGCTGACGGCGGTCCTCGACCTCGACTCGCCGACGCCGGGCCGGTTCTCCGAGCGCGACGCCGCGGAGCTCACGAAGATCACCGAGCGCCTCGCTACGCGGCTTTTTCCGTCGCCGTAATCAGGACCAGCTTCTCGCGGTCATCCTCCCGGAAGAACTTGTAGTAGAGGACGATCGCCAGCGCGTAGCAGCCGCCGGCG
>JBILTI010000436.1:0-2645 GCA_044371595.1 Bacteriovoracaceae bacterium | reverse complement strand
CGTCGACGAGGATGTATGGTGCGTGCGGGGCCTTCGGGGAGAGGTCGTTGATGCTGGACTTCTGCTTCCGCAGGCCCTCGTCGACGGCCCGGAGTTTGTCGAGAACGGCCGCCAGGGCCCGCTCTTCCGCGGCGACCGACTCTCCGGCCGGGAGGGCGAAGGTGCCCAGCCGGAGGTCGAGCTTCTGATCAAAGAAGTTCGATCGCTTGAGGTAGCGCGGGGAGGCCCCGAGAGAAAACGACTGAAGCGAGTTCCCGGCGGGCGAGCTCAGGAAGCGCGCGAGCGTCACGGCATGGGCGCTCGGCGCGACGAGGAGAAGTAAGAGAAGCAGCTTCGTCACTGGCCGACTCCTAGGTAGTACTCGTCGTCCCGGCAGCGATCCGGAACGTTACACGGGGGAGACTTGTAGGCGAACGCCGCGCACTCCTGGTATCCGGCGGACCGGCCGCCGGGGCACGCCCCCTCGAGGATCTTATAGAAGTGGTTCGGCTGGAGAACGCTCGGGAGTTGGGCCGGCGAAACGAGCGTTAGCCGATCGCCCTGCAGCGTGTACCCCGGTGACTGATTTGGCCTCACCGGGTCGAAGGGAACGTAGCGGAGATCGTTCGGACACCCGCGTCGGGGATTCTGCGTCGAGGCCCGCGCGACGATCCGCCGAACCTCGGCAAGGCAACCGGCGTTTCCGGCCGGACACTCGCAGCTGAGCTGTTCCCGCTGGATCTCCACCGTCGCTCCACCACCGGGCCAGATCGAGCGCCCCTCGAGGGTGAACCCGGTCGCCCTCTGCGACTGAACGAGCACGCTTCGGCCCCCTGCCGCGAGCGCCGCCCCTCCCGTGGGAAGCGGCCGGTCCTGGCAGTGGGCGATCCGAAACTCGTGTGGGACGACGTCGTAGAGCGTCTGTCCGACGTAAAGTTGTTTCAGATCTTCGTTGCTCGAACTCATGACCCGCCGGCACAGCGGAGAGGCGCAGTCGCAGGTCACGCTGGCCGGGATCGCCCGCTCGAAGACGGTGAGGTCCCGCATGACCGACGGCGCCTCGGTCAGCACGCGGCAGGTCCAGTTGTGTTGGACCATGTCCGGCGCCGTCTCCGGGTATTCGTCGCAGAGGCCCAGGAGGTGGAGCACTTCGTGCACGATGACCGGACAGGGGATGTCGGATCCGTAAGCGCGCGCGTTCGCGCGGAACCCCGGCGGCTCGATGGTTACGTCGTTCGCCGCGGGCCTCTCGCTCGCCGGTAGTCGCCCCACCTCCTCGGGACCGACGACGAGGAGCTCGAGGCGCTGGTTCCCCGGCCCCCGAATGTTCGTCGAAGCGAGCTGCAGGCACTGCTGCGTCCGGCGCAGCATCTCGCCCGGCGGCGTGGTGCCTCCGCCCGCGCGGAAGTTGACGTTGAGCACGGCCTGGTAATTTCCATCGGCGGTCCGCTTGAGGAGGTAGTCTGCGGTTCCGTACTGGTTCCACGGATCGCGGGTAAACATCCGGTGCTGGCCCGGCGCGAGTTCGCGGCACCCGTCGACGCGCTCGGTGAGCCGCAGGCCCGCGAGGAGGTCGGCGACGGTCCGCTCCTGGGTCGTCGCCGGCGGCAGGCACTCGATCCCCTTCGTGAGTTCTTCGGCACCCCGGTCACCGTGGACAACGTCGTAGAGCTGGCCCAGACCCTCCAGGAGCTCCGCCCGCTGCGGCGAAGACCGGTCGTGGAGAACGTCGGCGCGACCAACGAGGTAGTTCTGGATCAGCTGCTTCGCCTGCGCTCGGCCAATGCGGCCGAAGCGCTCGAAGAGGCCCGCGGTGACGGCGTCCTCGAAGTCGCCGACCCGGAAGCGCTGATTGTTAAGGTGGAACGTCTGATTCGGGTTCGCGGGATCGATCCGCCCGGCCGCGACTTCCTGCTGGAGGAAACGCCGCGCTTCCGGGTTCGCGTGAGCGACGCCAGTGAGAAAAAGAAGCATCGCTAGGAGAATTACGTTCATGGCCCCGACTCTTGGGACCTGCGGTCCCTAAGATATCATATCAGGGATCTCGCGTCGCAACGACGGGCGGGCAAGAACTGCACCATTCGGCTACTGTTGACGGCCAAGGAAGGTGTTGTCGTCGAGGCACTGCTGTGGGGGGGCCCCGGCCGTGCATGTCCCGGAGGCGTAGCTCAGGCAGGTCTGGTACTGGGCGGAGCGGTTCGGACATCCCGGGCCCTCGAGTATTTTATTAAAATGATTCGGCTCGAGGAGGCTCGGAAGGCGGGGAGGAGATTGGATCTCGAGTTGGTTACCTCGGAGCACCGCGGAGGGTGTTGAGGCCCCCGAAGGATTCGCCGCCCCCGCGGGAGACCGCGAGACCGGTGCTCCATCGTACGGGCACTCCTTCCGGTAGCCGGGGTTCCGGGCCAGCGTCTCGACGAACCGGAGCTGGGAGATGCATTCGCGGTCGTTCGCCGGGCAGGTGCAATTGAAACGACGGCGCCCGAAGTTTCCACTCCCGCCCGCGAAGTATTCGTCGATGACAACCGAGAGCGGATTGCTAGAAACCACTTCGACGCTAGAACTCGGTGTCCGCGGACTCGACGGAACGGCGACCTGTGGACAGTGGTCAATGCGAAACGCCGGCGTCGTTAACTCGTTGATCGAGGGCCCCAGGTAGACCCGGC
>JBILTI010000191.1:0-4792 GCA_044371595.1 Bacteriovoracaceae bacterium | reverse complement strand
CGCGGTCTTCGAAAGCTTTCCGGAGAGGTGCCCGGGGATCTCGGCCTCGGTATAGGAACTCCGCCGGCGCTTCGCGGCGCCCGCCCCGGCATCCGAGGTTCCAGTCTCGTCGTCGTCGACGACGGGGGCGTTGTCGTCGAAGAGTTCGCCCCCCGCGGCGTCGGCGGCGTCGCCCTTGGCACCCGCGAGCTTGCCGGAGAGGTGGCCCGCGATCGGTTCCTCTCGATACGAAGAACGCCGCTTCGCCTTCCGGACCGCCGCTTCGTTCTCCACCGCCGTCGCGTCGTCGAAGAGCGGGGAACCGTCGACCGGAACCTCGACGGGTTCGTCGCCGGCGCCGCCCTCGTCGTCGGACTTAAACACGTACTTCGTCCGGAAGCTCTCTTCGATGAAGCTCCGCTTGATCTCGCCGTTCATGGAGTTTTTCGCGACCTCGAACCCCGCGGCGCCGGCCCGGAGCTTCGTCTTCCGGACGGCCCCGGCCTCGAAGAAGAGCTCGAACTCCGAGCCTCGGAAGATCCAGTACCGGCCCTCCCAGGAGATCTCGGGGATCTTCTGTCCCCGGAGGATCCACTTGCCACTCGAGGGAGCGAAGATCTCCCGCTCGGTCTCGCGGACGTCGAAGCACCAGGCGTCGTCCCCGTGCCGGACCCAGCGGCCGATGTTCGTCGAGGGGCCCGTCACGTGGATCGTCCAGGTCGCGAGCAGGCTCTTTATCGACTGCGGTTGATCGACGAGCCAGATGTCGTCCTCGAGGTCGAGCGGCGGGGCCCAGGAGACGCGCGACTCGGGCCGCTTCTCTGCGGCCTTTGCGGCGGCGGGTTTCGCGGCCGGCGCCGGCGCTTCGGGCCGGGCGCCGCCGAGGGCGCCGACGAGGAGGTCGAGCTTATGCTTCAGCGCCTTGGTGGCGACGTCGGGGTTCAGGATGTCGAGGATCCCCATCTTCGCGAGGATCTGCTGGAAGTTCGAGTCTCGTGTATAGTCGATGACTAGGAACTTGTAGCTCACTTTCCCTAGCAGTTTACTATCCTTTTTGACGAAGTTCGCGATCTGCGAGAGGTCGTCCTTACTCCGGAGCGCGGCGACGATCACGCCGCGCTCGGCGGCCCCGAGAATCGTGGCGAGTTCCTGAGAAATCCGGCACTCCTCGACCTCGAACTTCTCCGGTGACGCCCGGTAGCCGGCCAGGAGGTCATCGAGAACCTTATGTTCTTTCGTGAAGAGGAACTTGATGACCGAGATCGTACCCATGCCAAAGAGGATAGCAGGGAATCGCGGCGAAGGGGGAAGAAACCGGAAACGGGCGCCCGGAAAATAACCGAGCGCCCGGGGAGGAAATCGATTAGAGAGCGTTAAACCGGATCCGCACGTGCTCATCAACGAGCCGCGGGCCCAGGAGGCGGACCACGACGCTGTTCGAGCCGCGATCGTAGAAGCGTTGCGGGATGGTAAAGCTCCCCAAATAACCGGCGTCGACGGACACCTCCGGGATCGACTTGATCTCGTACTGGATCTGGTCGCCGGAGTTCGACAGGATGTCGAACTTCGAGCATCCGGAGTTGCCGACATCGACGACGACCCGGCCCTGGATGATCGCCGCGGAGACAGCGCCGTTACAGTGCTCGAGCTTGATCTCCCGGCTCCGCCCCCGTCTGCGTCAGGTTCAGGAGCACCGGCTACCGGACGACGCGGACCGTGAGGTAGTCGTCGTTCCCGTCGGCCCCGCGGGACTCGACATAGCAGTTGGAGCCGATGAGGACCATCTTATCGCCGGAGACGCTTTCGTTGAAGATGAGGTTGATCCAGCGCTCGCCGGGCCGCTCGCTGTTGAGCTTCCACTGGCCCAGGTTCGTGACGAGGTTGGCGCAGTTCGCCCCCCGGACCTGGAGGACGAGCTTCCCCTCGATCAGCGAGAGCTGGGACGTTCCCCTGACAGCGCTCGAGCCGTACCACCTCGCCCTTGGAGATGCGCTTCAGGGTGACGCCTTTGTTCCTCGACTGCGCGACGGTCCGCTCGAGGACCGGGGCCTTCGAAAGCTTCACGTTCTCGATCGGAGCGCAGGAAGCGAGGACGGCGAGTCCGAGGAACGGAAGCGAGCGAAGGGTTTGCATCGAGGATCTCCTGTGTGAGGTTGGTGACCGGAGAATGAGCAACCGCCGTGGCACCGGGCGCGGGGCCAAGGCATTGATCCCGGGGCCCCGGGCGTCGAGGTTTTTGACGATCTGTAAAACTTATCCGAAGAGGCCCCGAGGTGCGGAAAAAATTTTTAAAAATATTTGACTACCCATAATTCTGTTTGATACATCAAACCTTACTTTGAAAACCTGGCGAAAAAACCACGGCTACGTGGCCCTCATCATCACGCTCCCGCTCCTCGTCATCGCCCTAACCGGCGTCATTCTGCAGCTCCGCGACCGCTTCGAGTTTATCCAGCCGGCGCCGGTGAAGACCGAACTCGCACCCGACATCCCGCTCCTCACCCTCGAGGCGATCGCGGCGAAGTTCGAGAACGAGGGGCCCGAGCAGATCATCTACAAACCGGCGAAGGGCACCCTCGTCGTCCGGCTCCGCGACGACGTCGAGGCCCACCTCCACCCGCAGACCGGCGAAGTCCTGAAGCGGGCCGTGCGGCGGACCAACTTCCTGATCGAGCTCCACCAGGGTTCGTGGATGGGAAAGTTCGGCCAGTACGTCCTCCACTTCACCACGGGCCTGGGCCTCCTGTTCCTCGTCGTCTCGGGCCTCGTCATCTATCCGTTTAAAAGGAAACTTCTATGACCGCAGGTTTTAAGTTTGGCCTCGAATCGGAGTTCATGCTCGCCTCAACGCGCGACTTCCGCCCGCTCTGGTACAAGGACGTCACGTTCAAGACCCTCGATGCGATCTTCGAGGGGATCTCCCTCGAGGGCATCCCGAGCCTCGCGGGCCTCCACGCGGAGCCGCCGCACGCGAAGCTCATGCCGTTCATCGTCGAAGGCTACGGCCTCCCCGACGCCGACTTCAAGATCACCGACGCGTACCCGAAGGGCATCGAGATCCGGACCCCCGTGTGCGCCTCGCTCCCGGAAGTCCTCCGCGTCTACGAGACCCTCTACGGCCGCGTGAAGACCGCCCTCGCCGCCCACGAGCTCGTTCCGATCGCGATCTCCCACCACCCGATCGAATCGAAGTTCTCGGGCCCTCAGAACAAGCGCCGCCACGACTTCTGGCTCTGGGCGATGGAGGTCATGACGACCTACGGCCCGGACGTCAACGTGAGCCTCCCGAAGGAAATTTCAGACCGGCTCTTCGGCGACGTCGAGGACCTGAACGCGAAGGTGAACTACTACGCGCCGGCGCTCGCGGCGATCTCCCTCGCCTCCCCGTTTTACCAGGGGGACGTCTGGAACCACAAGGGGACGCCGGGGAAATCCTACCGCACGTTCAAGCGCAGCGTAGTGGCGCCGGCAATCGAGCTCCACGCCGACGAGGACTTCCGGATCGAATTTAAGGTCTTCGAGATGTCGAAGCACGTCGCCGACTTCGAGTGCTACTTCCTCCTCGTCCTGGCCCTCTTCCTCGACGACGGCCTCCGGGGCCGCGCCGGGAACCAAGAACGGATCTACGACTCCGGCGCCGTCGCCCGCTTTGGCCTCCTCGCCGAGGGCATGCACTACCGCTTCTCGGAGCTCTACGACCGCGCCTTCGACGTGCTCCCGCGCTTCGGCTTCGATCCGGCGCCGCTCGCCCGGCTCGCGCCGCGGATCGAGGCGAACCGCTCTCCGGCCGACGAGATGATCGAGCGCTACCGCGAGACGAATTCCCTCAACGCCGTGATGAAGGAGTTCTCCTACCTCGTGACCGCGGCCGGCGACCGGATCTGATGCCGGGCCCCCGCGAGGTCGCCGTCGCCCTCCTCCTCATCGCCCTCGCCGCTCTCCTCTCCTGGTGGCGGCGTCAGCGGCTCGAGAAGTCGCTCCTGATCGGGGCCCTCCGAACGCTGGTTCAGCTCGTCCTCCTGGGACACGTACTGACCTGGGTCTTCGCGAACGACACGCTCGCGGTGGTCCTCCTCGTCTCGGCCGTGATGACCGGGAACGCGGCCTTCCAGTCGCTCGAGCGGGTCAAGGTCCGGCACGTGGGGCTCCTCCTCGACAACCTCGTCGCCATCGCCGTCGCGATCTGGCCCCTCGCGTTCCTCGGCGCGGGCCTCCTCCACGCGCGGCCCCTCTGGCGCGTGGATACGTTCCTCCCGCTCCTCGGGATGCTCCTCGGGAACACGCTGAGCGGAATCTCCCTCGGCGTCGACGTCCTGAACTCCGAGCTAAAGGACCGCCACGCCGAGGTGACCGCGTTCCTCGCGCTCGGCGCGACCGCCGCGGAGGCCACGACGCCGATCCGCGATCGCGCGCTGAAGCTCGCGCTCACGCCGACGCTGAACTCGATGGCCACGAGCGGGATCGTCTCGATCCCCGGGATGATGACGGGCCAGATCCTCGCCGGGAGCGATCCCCGGACCGCGGCGGTCACGCAGGTCATCATCATGCTCCAGATCGCGGCCGGAACCTACGCCGGCGCCTCCCTAGCGCTGACGTTCGCGCGGCGGAAGAAGTTCACCCGGGACGGTGTGCCGTGCTTCGGGTAAGCGAGCTGCGGCTCCTCAACGGCCGCGTCGTCTCCCTCGACCTCGCCCCCGGCGAGGGCGTCGTCGTCCGCGGCGCCAACGGCGCGGGGAAGTCGCTCTTTCTGAGGTCCCTGGCGCGGCTCCTTCCGGCGAGCGCCGCTGAGTTTACCCTCGACGGGGCGCGTGCC
>JBILTI010000190.1:0-4812 GCA_044371595.1 Bacteriovoracaceae bacterium | reverse complement strand
AGGGCGGGGAGGGAGAGGAGGAGAAGGAGAGTACAGAGAAGAGACTTCATGCGTGACTCCTGGAAAATTGTTTACCCCATCATCTCGAGATTCGACCGACTTCGCCTAGCTGGTAATGTTCGACAAGACTTTGGCTTGCCCCTACGGAAGCTTAAGCCGGTGTGCGACGACGGCACCGACGAGGGCCAGATTAAGGAACGCGGCGACGAGGTAGCACGCGTTCCGGGTCCCTCGAAACGCCCGCCAGACAAGGACGAAGTTACCGGCGAGCGCCCCGGCAAGGACAACGCGCTCCGCGGGCCCCACCGGCAGCTTCTGCTGGAGGAGGGTCACGACGAGGGCGTAGCCCGTCACCTTTACGGCGACGACCGCGGCGAGGATCTTGAAGAACTGCGAAACCATGACCCCTAGGATACACTGCTGGACCCGCTTTGCGGAAGCGTTAGTAGATGATGGAAGAGTAGATCGGCATCTCCGACGAGTCGGGGAGCTTCAGGTTGAGCTCGCTCCCGATGACCGGCAGCTCGACGAGGTCCAGCGCGAGCTTCCCGGAGAGGCAGAGGAGGGCGAGGCACGAGCACTTCATGAGGACGCGCATTTTCGGCTGGTCTTCGAAGACGGGCTTCAGGAGGTAGGAGCCGAGCGAAAGCACGACGAACCAGATGCCCGAGTAGACGGCCGCGCCGAAGCCGAAGGAGAGCCGCTGGCGCTCGTCCTCGAACTTCGCGGCGATGCCGCCAATCAGTATGAAGGCGTCGAGGTAGGCGTGGGGATTCAGGATCGAGAAGGACATCGCGAGGAGCGCGCTCTTGAGGAGGGTGCGCTTCATCGCCGGGGACCGTTCGAAGTCGACCAACCCGGGGTCCCGGAGCTTCCGGAGGCCGTAGATGAAGAGGAACGTCACCCCGACGACGCTGATCCCGGACTTCAGGATAGGCCACGTCGCGAAGAACGCGGCGGCGCCGAGGACGCCGACGGTGATGAGTGCTAAGTCGCAGAGAAAGCACACGCGAGACGAGAAGCGGGGACTGGCGCGTGAGGCCGCTCTTCAGGGCGAAGATGTTTTGCGAGCCGAGCGCGAAGATCAGGGAGGCCTGGAGCACGAAGCCCTCGATGAAAATCTCTGCTATGTGTTCCTCCTCGCGGAGGCTACAGTAGATCACCGGTCGAGGTCCGGCACCTTGAGTTGAGGTAAAGTTTGAGACGGGGGCCTGGGTAGACCCCCGCGGTGGACTACTCTTCGATCTTCTTTTCGAGCTTCTCTTCCATCGACTGCTTGCGGGTTTTCAGCTGCTCCTTCATCGCCTTCTTGTCCTGCATCTTGTCTTCCTTGCACGACATCAGCGCGGTCTTGTCTTTGGCGTTGTTGATGCAGCTGCTGTATTCCTCCATCATCGCCGACTTCATGCGGACCTTTTCCTGCATCATGCTCTTCGCTTCGGGAAAGTTCATCGTCTCCAGCTTCTTGTCCCAGTTCTCGTGGTGATCGGCGAGGGCCGCGACGGAGACGGTGAGGGAGAGTGCGGTGAGCAGTGCTTTCATGTGTTACCTCCTGGGTAATTCGTTAGTGCTTGAGTTTCTCCGGTTTCGAGAGCGTTCCGTGCGCCTTAGCGCCGAGCGCTTCCGTGCCGAGCTTGGACATCGCAACCTGGGCCTTGTTCTTAAGGCCCGAGACGACGTGATCCTTTTCTTTCATCAGGGCGTTAAAGCTGTCGCGCGCGACCTTCGCCGGGTCGTCCTTCTTCACCCGGCCCACGGTCGTGTCCGCGAGATTTCCGCGTTCGAAGAACTCGGTCTCCGTCGCTGCGGGCGGGACCGCTGTGACGGTGACGTTGCTCTCCGTGTCCTTAAGCTCGTAGCCCAGCGCCTGCGCGAAGGACTGGACGAAGGCCTTCGAGGCCGCGTAGACGGCGTTGTACGGCGCGGACAGGTCGGCGGCGATCGACGACGTGAAGAGGAGCTTCCCGTTCTTCCGGGCCACCATGTCCCGGAGGCCCAGCTTCGCGAGATAGACGAGGTAGACCAGGTTGAGGTTCATGAGCTTCAGCTCGTGTTCGAAGTCGTTCCGGACGAACTCGCCCCCGGCGCCAATGCCCGCGTTGAGCACGAGGACGTCGACCGGCCCCTCCGCCGTGGCCCGCCGGTAAAGCTCCTCGGCGCCTTCGCGCGTCGAGAGGTCGGCCTGGACGCCGGTGACCTCGACGCCGAGGTTCCGGAGATCCGCGGCGGCGGCGTTGATCCGCTCGCTCTCCGAATTGATGACGAGATCGTAGCCGTTCTCCGCGAAGACCTTCGCGAGCTCGTAGCCGATGCCGGTCGAGGCCCCGGTGACGAGGGCGCGCGGTCTCTTTGCTGCGTTCGATATTTTCATAGTGCTTCCTCCGTGAAGACGATGTTTCCCGGATGGTAGAAGCATTTTTCGGAGTCATAAACCCCGCCCGCGTTGAATTGCGGATTTCTTTTTGTTGATGGGCACGCTTCTAGGATAGTGCTCCCGCCAACGCCCCGAGGTAGGCGTCGAGCGCCCGGTCTAGCCAGCGATCAAAGCCCAGGCCGCGCTTCGCCAGATACCCCATGTGCCCGCCGTGCCGCTCGATGTGGACGAAGCAGTGCGCGGAGAACGCCGCGTCCCGGTAGTCGTCGACGCTCACAAACGGATCGTCCTCGGCGGTGAGGACGACGGTCGGGATCGAGATCTCCGAGACGTAGCGCTTCGCCGAGCAGGTGGCGTAGTAGTCGGCACGGTCGCGGAAGCCGCCGATCGGAGCGGTGAAGATCTCGTCGAACTCGCGGAGGTCCCGGACCCGGTCGAGGTTCACGGCGTCGGCGGGACGGTTCCGGCGGATGTAGCGCGCGAGCTCAAGGGTGAAACGCTTGTCGTAGACCCGGTTAAGGCCCTGGCGCAGCTTGATCGAGGCCCGGTCGAGGTTGATCGGCGCGTTGACCGCGATCGCGGCGTCCGGTTGGACGTCGGCGCGGACCTTCGCCGCGAGGAGGAGGAGGGCGTTGGCGGAGAGGCTGAAGCCCACGGCGAGGTGGCGGTGATCCGGAAGCATCTTCCGCCCGAACTCGATGACCTTCGAGAGGTCGTCGGCGCGGCCCGAGTGGTAGGGCTCCGTCGCGAGGCCCGCACCGGCGCCGCAGCCGCGGTGGTTGTTCAGGAAAACGTGGTGCCCCTGGGCCTGGGCCCGGAGCGCGGTCCGCTGCATGTACGCCGCCTCCGCCGAACCGCCGAGGCCGTGGAAGAGGTAGACGGTGACCGGCGACGTCCCCGCGAGATACGTGGTTTGGATCCGCTCCGTCTCGCGCTCGAGGGTCACGGAGAGTTCGACGCCCGCCTCGCGGACCCGCGGCGACGGGAGGAGGTGGCCCAGGATCGTCTGGGCGTGGCCCGTCGGCGCCCAGAATGGGGGATCACAGGGCGGCAGTCGCAGGCGGGTCTCTTCGAGGGTTCTTCGGAGGTCGGTCATCGATTATCTTCCCGGAAAAAGTTCGACCCGCGATCGTTCGTGAGGCGGAAGCCGCTGCTCGAGGAGCTTCCGCGCCTCTTCGTAGGTGTAGCGGCCGCTCGCGTGGATGAGGAGGATCTTCTCGCTCGCGATCGTGTCCAGCCGGGGAATCAGTTCGTCGAGGTGGACGTGGCCCCACTCCCGGGCGCTCGCAATGGACTTCCGCTCGTCGAGGTAGGTCGCTTCCATGACGAGGATCTTCGCGGCCCGCACCTCGGGCGCCCGGTCGAGGAATTCGATCTGCGTGTCCCCGGTAAAGCTCAGGAGAAGCTCGCTCTTCTCCTCGGTCGGATCCTCACCCCGGCGCCGGAGCTCGGCGATCTCCTCGCCCCCCGCCCCTGCGAGGTCCAGGCGGAGCTTTCGGAAGCGGCGGTAGAGCGAATAGCCCTGCGACGGAACCCGGTGGACCGTGGGAAACGCTCGGACGAAGAGCTGCGAGTTCACGGTGATCTCTTCCCCAGGGCCGGCGGCACGAAAGTCGAACTCGTATTCGTGGCCTTCGATCTTCGACCACTGGCGCATGATTTCGCGCAGCGGTTTGACCAGAGACGGGGGCATGATGAAGCGCGGCGGGCGGTGCGAGTTCATCGCCTTCTGCGAGATCACGTAGGGAATGCCCGCGGCGTGGTCCATGTGGCCATGGGTGATGAAAAAAGTTCCCATGTTCACCGCTGCGTCGAGGCCGTTGGCGACGTCGAAGGCGAGCGCGTGCTGCGGAAGCGTCACGCACGTGCGGATCCCCGCGAGCGATACGCCCTCGAGCTTAACTCCGCCGTGTTCCCAGATCCCGACTTTCATGCGGCAAGTATAGCAGGGCGGGCAGCGTTATTCCTAGGATGGAGAAAAGGAGATTTCTATGAACGCCTGGACCCTTGCCGCCGCGCTTCTCGTCCTCTCTCCGACCGCCTTCTCATATACGGAGACGAAAACCGCCCTCGCCGAACTCGCCGCGCCGGGGTACAAAGATTTCCGAGCGCACGTCCACCTAACTGAGACGTCGAAGGGGATCCGGATCGTCGCCGATGTCCGGGGCCTCGCGCCTGGCTCGGTCCACGGTTTCCACATCCACGAAAAGGGTGTCTGTAAAGGGCCGGACTTCGAGTCCGCAGGAGATCACTATAATCCGGAGAAGCATCCTCATTCCGCTCCGGCGGCCCAGCGGAAGCACCTCGGAGACCTCGGAAACATCGTCGCCAACGCCGAGGGCGTCGCGGTGGCCGAGGTCCTGATCCCGAAGGAAAAGGGCCGCGACCTCGATAAGCTTATCCATCGATCGATCATCATCCACGAGAAGGCGGACGAC
>JBILTI010000355.1:0-3204 GCA_044371595.1 Bacteriovoracaceae bacterium | reverse complement strand
CGGGACGATCGTCGAGGTCTACCGGCACTACACCGAGCGGGTGGGTGGAAAACCCCGGCTCCTGGCCGCGCTCCACCTCATCGTCACGCCGGAGTACCTCCGGCGCGTCCGCGCGGAGTGCCCGGAGCTCCACGTCTTCGCCCTCCGCCTCGACCGGGGGCTCTCCGCACCGGAGGTTCTGCGCGAACCGCCGGGGCTCTTCTGGGACCGCGAGCGGGGACTTAACGACCATCAATACATTGTTCCTGGCGCCGGCGGTTTGGGGGAAATCCTGAACAACTCCTGGTGCTGAGAAAAGAAAGAGGAAGAAATGGAACTTTACACACCGGAAGCACTAATAACAGAAGACGAGATCGCACTGCGGATCCACGCGCTCGGGAACGCCATCACGAAGGACTTCGAGGGCGAAGACCTCGTCGTGATCTGCGTCCTGAAGGGGGCGTTCATGTTCTGCTCGGACCTGATCAAGAAGATCAACCGGCCCCTCTCGCTGGAGTTCATCTCCCTCTCGAGCTATGGCGACGGGACCCAGAGCTCTGGCAACGTCCGCCTCGAGATGGACATCACGGCCAACATCGAAGGGAAGAACGTCCTGATCGTCGAAGACATAGTCGACTCGGGCCTCACGATCAAGACCCTCATTGAGCTCCTCTCCGTGCGGCGGCCCAAGACCGTAAAGCTCGCGTCGCTTCTGTTCAAGCCGTCGAAGCTGAAGCACAAGGTCAACATCGACTACCTTGGCTTTGAAATTGAAGACAAGTTCGTGATCGGCTATGGCCTCGACTACGCGGGCCGCTACCGCGAGCTCCCGTACATAGGAATTCTGAATGCAGGTAACTAACACCGGAAGCGTCCGAGTCGACCTCGTCGGAGGGACCCTCGACATCGAACCGATCAATCTTATCATCAAAAACGTCGTGACCCTCAACGTCGCGACGGGGCTCAAGGCTTCGGTCAAGCTCTCGAAGACCGACTTCGCCGGCGTCGAGATCCACTCCGCGGATTACCACCGGGAGTACCGGTTCACGGCGCAGGAACTAACGGAAGACCGCGTCGTCTACTCGCGCGACTTCGGCGAGATGACCTTCGTACTTCAGATCCTGCGGCTCTTCGGCATCAACTCCGGGGTAAAGCTCGAGCTTTCGAGCGGCGCCCCCGCGGGCTCGGGCCTCGGCGGCTCCTCGGCTATGGGGGTCACGCTCTACCGGGCCCTCTGCAACTTCACGGGCCACAACTACGACCGGCACACGGCGGTCCTCCGGGTGAAGGCCGTCGAGAGCCGGATCCTCAACCAGGGCGTCGCCGGCTACCAGGATTATTTTCCGGCCCTCACCGGCGGGATCCTCGCGATCAAAGGGATCGAAGGGGAGATCAAGGTCGAGCAGCTCTATTCCGACGAGCTGAAGGCGTTCCTCGAAACCCACCTGACCCTCGTCTCCTCAGGCCAGTCTCGGCAGTCGGGCATCAATAACTGGGAGGTCTACAAGGCCTTCTTCGACAAGCGGCCCGAGGTCGTTCAGGGGCTCACGAAGATCGCCGAGATCTCCCACGAGACCTATCTGGCGCTCAAGGCCCGGAACTGGGACAAGGTCCTGACGCTCATCGCCCTCGAGGGCCTCGAGCGGGAAAAGCTCTTCCCCGGGATCACGACGGAGAAGATCCGGCAGTTCACCGCGGAGCTCAAGAAGGACGGCGACGTCCTCGGCCTTAAAATGTGCGGCGCCGGCGGCGGTGGCTGCTTTATCCTGGTTCACAAGGGCATCGACCGCGGCGTGATCGAGGCCCGGGTCCGGGCCCACGGGATGGAGATCCTGCCGTTTAACGTCGAGGCTCCACTCTAAGGGGCCCCGGTGAAAGACGCCGTACAGAACGTCGCTGGCATGAGCCTCGGAGGCGGGCGGAAGGAGAACTTCTTCTTCAGCCTCCTCGAGTTTTACCCTGAGAAGAAGCGGTGGTTCCTAAAGTCCCTGCACCAGGTGAAGGACGAGGAGATCCGCGACCGCGACGAGATCATCGCGAGCTGGGTGGAGACCTATGGCCTGACCCAACTCGTGGTAGATTTCCCGCTGTCTCGCCCGCCCTGCGAGGAGTCCTGCCTCCCCGAGTGCCGTGGGGCGAACGCCTGTCCGCGGAGCTCCGTCGTCGCCGTCCGCGAGGAGATGGCCCGGCTCCTCGAGGAGGACGCCCGGTTCTACAGGACGAATCCTAAAAAATACGAGCAGGATCGGATCACTGCCTCCGAGGTGGACTATTCGAAGAACCTCTTAACGAAGAACACCGACGAGCACATGCTTTCCCGCTCGTTCAAGCGCAAGCTACGGAAGGGCTTCACGCCGTACTGGCACCGGCCCGTCGACTTCTGGGTCTGGAAGAACTACTACGACCAGCTCCTCGAGGTGTTCAAGATCTCCTACGAGTCCTTCGGGAACGTCTCGGTGATGCTACTCGCCCGGCTGAACTATCTCCTGCGCCACCTGCCGGCGTCGCTCACCATGTACGAGTCGAACACGCACATCTGCCTCCTCGAGCTCTACCGCGCGCGGGTGGTGAGCAAGTCGCTCCTTCTGCAGCTCTTCGACCTCGACCTCGCAGCCTCGGCGCGGGAGCAGATCGTCCACAACATCGAACGGCACGTGGGGATCTTCATCTACGAGAACGACCTCGACACGATCGTCAAGAACACCCAGGCCTTCGAGTCCTTCCTGCTCTCCGTCGCGGGCCAGCGGATGCTCATGAACAACCTTCGCGAGGTCCCGCCCTGGGGGAACAGCGACGGCGGCAACTTCATCGTGCCGGTGTTTCACCTGCAGGGGTGACCGCGGTCGTCTCGTGCTTCAGGACCTTAACGCCGAGGTAGAGGTAGGCGTAGAGGAGGATGGTGGCGAGGTTGTAGAGGAACCAGGCCATCCCGAGCACCGGCCCTTCGACGAGGAACAGCATCGCGAGGACGGCGTTCGTGACCGTGTAGAAGAGCACGTAGCCCTGCGCCCAGAACTTCTTGCGGAGATAGAAGACGTAGAAGAAGAGGTTGTTCACGAGGATGATGAACAGGAAGAAGAAGAAGCTGTTGTCGATGACCTGCGTGATCTCCCGCACCGACGCCGCGGACAGCTCCCGGAAGTCGAGCCCCTGCGTGACCGCGAGCTTCTCGACGTAGAGCCGGGAGATCCCCTTGTGGACCCAGTAGAGCCGGAGGTAGTAGCA
>JBILTI010000189.1:0-4832 GCA_044371595.1 Bacteriovoracaceae bacterium | reverse complement strand
TCACCCACTGGTGGGACGGCTCCCAGATCTACGGCAGCAGCGAGGCCGAGCAGAACCGGCTCCGGACCTTCGCGAAGGGGAAGATGATCACGGTCCGCCAGAACGGCCGCGAGCTCCTCCCGCGGGCGAACGACTTGAACCCGGCGAACAACCGGCAGAACCACGGCTACGAGGACACCGGCTTCCGGGACAACTGGTGGGTGGGCCTCAGCATGCTCCACCACCTCTTCGTGATGGAGCACAACGCGATCGCCGAGATGCTGATGAAGAAGCACGTCACGTTTGACGAGAAGTCGAAGAAGTGGATCTGGAACCAGGCGGGCCTCGTCGACCGGATCGGTAATACCGTTCGGACCAACGGTAGGGGCGTCTTTACGTTTAACGACAAGGAGCTCGACGAACACGTCTTCCAGACCGCGCGGCTCATCAACGCCGCGGTGATGGCGAAGATTCACACCGTCGAATGGACGCCGGCGATCCTCCCGAACAAGGTGTTGAAGAAGGCGATGTACACGAACTGGTACGGACTCGCGAACCCGGTGACCTGGTCGAAGCTCATCAAAAACATCCCGGGCATGAAGAAGGCCGACTGGTTCACCGGCGTGAACACCGGCTACACGATCGGCGGCATCGTCGGCGACAAGACCAACGATTACGGCGTTCCGTACAGCATCACCGAGGAGTTCACGTCGGTCTACCGGCTCCACTCGCTCCTCCCGGAGAAGCTCTACTTTAAGAAGCTCGACAAGCAGAACGACGTCGTCGCGTACCCGTTCGAAGCGACGCGGAACGAGAAGAGCTACGGCCTCATGGCGAACCACGACCTGAAGGACCTATTCTACTCGTTCGGAACTCAGAAGCCGGGCCAGCTCGTGCTTAACAACTTCCCGAAGTTCATGCAGGAACTCACGATCCCGGGCCACGGCAAGATGGACCTCGCCATGGTCGACGTCGTCCGCGACCGCGAGCGCGGGGTTCCGCGCTACAACCAGTTCCGCCGCGGCATCGGCCTCAAGCCGATCCAGAAGTACGCGGACTTCTTCCCCGACGGGATGGCGAAGGATGCGCGCCAGGAAGCGATCATCGCGAAGTTCAACACTGTCTACGGGAAAGACGCCGAGGGGAAAGACAACGTCGAGGCGATCGACCTCCTCGTTGGAACCTCGGCCGAGGAAGTCCGCCCGAAGAACTTCGGCTTCGGCGAGACCCTGTTCCACATCTTCGTCCTCATGGCATCGCGGCGCCTCATGGCCGACAGGTTTTACACCGCCGACTACACCAAAGAGTACTACACGAAGGCGGGTCTCGACTGGATCGACGACGAAGGCTACATGGCCAAGGTCATCATCCGTCACATGCCGGAGCTCGCGCCCAAGCTCGAGGGCCTCGAGACGGCCTTCAATCCGTGGCGTAACTAAGTTCCCAGAATCTCTCGGGAGAAGGCTTGGCCTTCTCCTTTTCTTTTCTCCCCCAAACCAGCTATACTTTCCGCATGAATCTAACGTGGTTAGGAACGGCAGGCTTTATCGTCAAGACTCCGGAGGGGGAGATCGCCTTCGATCCGTTCCTCTCCCGTGGTCGCGGCGCGGCGTCACCGTTCACTCCGCGGTCCTTCCAGAATACCCAGGCCCTGTTCGTAGGCCACGGCCACTTCGACCACGCCTATGATATCCCCGAGATCGTCGCGGCGTCGGAGCTCAAGGTGTTTGCTCCGGGGCTCACCGGGCAGGTGCTGCGGCTCCGCGGGGTTCCCCCCGCGCGGCTTCTGCACGCCGGGAACGACGAGATCCTCTTCAAACCCTATAAGATGCGGGCGTTTCACAGCTCGCACTCGCGGTTCGACCTTCCGCTCGTGCTGAGCACGATGAAGAGATGCGGCGTCCGGGGCTGCCTCGAGGCCTGTAGCCTCGGATTAGCGTACCCGAAAGGTCTGGTGCAAACTTACCTCTTCGAAGCGTCCGGAAAGAAGGTGCTGTTCGTCAGCTCAGCCGGGTGCACGGACAAGGAACTCGAAACCTACCGGAAGCTCGAGGTCGACTACCTCCTCGCTCCCCTCCAGGGCCATACTTCGATCCAGCAGATCGCCGCCCGGATGACGGCGCTCATCTCCCCCAGGGTCGTGGTCCCGCACCATCACGATGACTTCTTCCCGCCGCTGTCGCAGCAGATCTCCGTCGAGGGATTTCGGGAGGAGCTAACTTCTCTGGGCTACAAGGGGAAGGTGCTGGAGATCCCCATCTTCCAGGACGCGCAGGTCTAGGTTTCGGGCAAAAAAAGCCCCGGACGCGCAGGGGCTTGGAGTAGATTCTAGCGGGTTCCCTCGCCGTTTTCCGGATGCTCGTAGTACATCAGGAAGTCCTCCGGGTTCGCGGGATTGATCAGCGCGAGCTCGACGACGTCCTGGTTCAGCGACTTCGACGCGTCGAAGATATCGATGAAGAGGCCGATCCGTCCATGGACGATTTCCTTCGTCTTCTCGTCGGCGGTGCCGGATTGGAACAGGAACATGCCGTCGCGCGGTTCGCTCACGGTGAAGCCCCCCTTCAGGAACGCCGACAGCGGACTCGTGAACATACTGCGGCGTTTTTCGACTGAGAGGCCCGCCATCTTTTCGTTGAGCTTAAACTCGGCGAGCTGCCGGCCCTCGGATTCCGCGAGGCTTAGAACGACGTCGTTCACCTTGTAGTACTGAGAGAGGTACGTGCCCGAGAGGAAGTTCTTCCGCCAGGTCGATTCGAGCTTCGCCTTTCCGTACGCGAGCTTCGCCGTGCCGTACTGGATGCCGTTCGTTTTGTTGTCGTCCATCTTCGGGAAGAAGATTTCCCGGGGTTCGCCCTCTCGGACGCTGCTGATGGTGGCGCCTTCCAGCGGGTGGTTCAGGTTCTCGTCGCCCGCGAGCGTGAGAACCCGCGGGGCCCCCTCGCGCGGCGCTTCGATCCGGTCTTCCACGACCCGCAGGGGCCACATGTGGTAGGTGCCCTCTTTCGTCCCGGGGACGACCTCGTAGGTGGAGATGTTGCTGGTGATGTTCTTCAGGTAGCCGGTGCGGTTCGCGATGATCGGAAGCTTGTTCGAGGCGATGTACTTCGGCGCCATCTTTAAGAGGTCCACGTATTCGAGGAGGACCGCGTGGTACTTCTCGGTTTCGCCCTCGACCTCCTGGAGGTAGATCCGGATCGCGGGCTTGTTCGGGCCCCGGCGGCCCGCCGGATACTGGGCGACTCCGAGGTAGGTGCCGTTAAGGTCCCGGCTGATCGAGGAGATTTTTCGGAATTCTTTATTTTTGGTGCTAGCGCAGGAGGCGAGAAAAAGGATCGAAACGTAGGAGATCGTTCTTAACATAGGTTACTCCGATGATTACTGAACCCGATAAAGCTAGTAAGAGTATGACACCCCCCGCGGAGAGGGTAAAGCACGGCAAAATTTCCTCGGTCCTGCCGCGGGCGCCTACAAATCCTCGCCAAGCCGATGACAGTTCGATAGGATACGGCCGGAAGTATGAGTAATCTGCGATGACCGACAAGAAGAGACCGATCCCCTCTAAAGATCCCCTACACGGAAAGACGCTCGAGTCGATCGTCACCGAACTCGTCGACTTTTACGGCTGGGAACAGCTCGGCAACATGGTCAACCTCCGCTGCTTCCAGCTCGATCCCAGCGTGAAGTCGAGCCTTACGTTTCTCCGGCGGACCCCCTGGGCGCGGGAGAAGGTCGAGGCCCTGTACCTGCACATGAAGAGCTCTCAGTGAAGAAGACCTCCTTCGTTTCGACCTGCCGCCGGCTGGTTCGGGCGGGAGACGAGTTCCTCGCCCGCCACCCGAAGAACTTCCACGGGCACGCGGCGGAGCTCCTGCTCGCGGCGAAGCTTCCGGAGCTCTACGATTATTCGGAGCTCGTGGAAGCGTCGTTCCGCCGGGGGTTCGGCCACGAGCAGAACTTCAAGGCCGGCGAGTTCAGCGACCTTCCGATAACGATCGCCCGGGGCGACGCCTGTTTCATCGACGTCTACTTCTGGCGCCGCAACCCCACGACGATCCACAACCATCACTTCACCGGCGCGTTCCAGTGCATCCGGGGAAAGAACCTAGATAGCGAGTACCGCTTCCGGCGCGGGCGAGCGCTCACGCCGTTCCACGTTCTCGGCGAGCTGACGGAGCTCCGGACTCGGGAAGTGAACCCCGGCGACGTCGCGGCGATCGCTCTCCAGGACAAGTTCATCCACCAGAACCACCACCACGGGGAGCTCACCGTTAATCTTTGTTTCCGGACGCCGGATCATCCCGGGAAGAACCTCGCGAACTTCCTCTACTCGGGCCTTAAGTTCGAGAAGGACCACCGGGTGCTGGCGCGGGCGCGGCGGCTCTATGAGTTCGCCGTCATGGATACCATCGACGTCGAGAAGCTCGAGGTCACTCTGAGCGACGCCTTTAATTTCGTTCTCAACACCTACGGCAGCGGATCGGCGCATCCCAGCGTCCTTAAGGTTCAGAAGTTTCTGCAGAAGAAGATCGCCCGGGAAACGGGAGTCGATCTCGCGAAGCTCCTCCGCGCTCACGACCGGCGACTAGAGGAGATCCAATCCGCCTATGAATAGGATCCAACTCACTGATCAGATCATCGAATACTCGCTCCGGGCGCCGATTCTCGCGAAGCCCGGGAGGGGGGGCGGCCAACAGGGTCCAGATCCGGAGGCTCGTCCGAAGTAAACCTGTCAACAATCAATTATAATGATTTGCGTGCGAAGGAGCGCTATCATTTTCGCATGGAACTTCACCAATGAGAAAGAGCAGCCGCGACCGCTTTCAGCTCCACAACGTCGGACCCATCAACGA
>JBILTI010000261.1:0-3999 GCA_044371595.1 Bacteriovoracaceae bacterium | reverse complement strand
CTACCGAACGATTCAAGAGTTTTTCCGATCTCCCGAGTTTAGCGACAACTTTGACGGTGACCTCCCGGAACTTCGAGCTGCCCTCAAATCGCATCCGATCCTGAACACGGTTTTCTCGACGCCAGCGCAGGCGATCGGCTTCTTTGCATCGATTCGAGCTCCGCACTCTACCGCTCGACTCCGCGAAGCGCTCTATAATCGGAGCGCAGGCGAGCAGCTGGACCGACAGCTAGCGGAGAACTGCGAAAAATCCTTTGCAGCGATCAAACGTGCCCTCTGCTCTGAGAACTTTGAGCGCGGAAAGCTAGACTTGGAGCCCGCTACGAATTTCACTCGCCTCACCGGGTCCGATCTTTCGAGCGCCGAAGGCGAACTTGCGGCGTCCCAGGAACTAGTAAACCGAAACCTCCAGTTCCTCCGGTTATGTCCTCGCGTGCCAGACGCAGCGGCGACGAAACTTACGAGGGAGGGCCGAGAGATTAGCAGGGGTCTCGATCCCCAGCAGCGAGAACTCAACTACGTTACCTTTCAAGAGGAACGCTATCAAAGCGACATCGGAAACCTCGCAAACGCCCTCTGCGGTATGAATCCCCAGTCCTGCACCTCCAGTAAAACCTTCAACTGCCGCGTCTTCCAGAAACTCCAACAACTCCGAAACCCGAACTCCCCCCACGCCCGCCTGGCGAACTCCACCAACGACTCCGTCCGCGAGCTCCTCCGCTCGATGGTCGGCGACGCCACCGGCGCGGACCCGCGGGCCCGGGAGGTTCTCATCGCCAACGGTATCCTGGCCCAGACAAACGGATCGTTCGTCGAACAGCCGCCGGTCGCTGAGCGCCACCCCGAGTACCTCGCCCGCTTCGAAAGCGACGACGCCGACGGGCCGTCCACAGCGGCGACCGCCGGTCAGGAGCAACGGACCCAACCACCGGAGCGGACGGCCGAGCGGACCCCGGCTTCGCAAGACGCCTTCACCTTCACCCCACCGATCAACAACCCAGCCGCGGCGGCCCCGACCCGCGATGAACCTGAACCCGATCTGTCCGACGTCGTCCGCGATCCCGAGGACCTCCGCGAGGTTCAGGAAGAGCTCCGCCGCAGACTGGCCCGCGAACCGAACGGTCAGGTCGCGGACGTCGACCAGGCCCGCCGGGTCGTCCGGGATGCCTTCCGCTCGCAGAACCAGACCATTACTCCGGCCCAGGAAGTCCGCGTCGCGAGCGACCTCCTCGGCGCCCGCCCCGCGGCGCCGCCGGCCCCGAGTGTGCTGGACGACATGCCGGCCCCGGGCCCGAACCGCGCCGGCGTGTCCGGTGGTCCGTCCCAGCTCCAGCATTGGCGTAACAACCGGATGAACGAGGCGCTCATGGGCATGGCCGGCGCCCGGGGCCAGACTGCGGCCGACCTCGCCCGCGCCGCCAACGCCAATCAAGAGAGGGAACTGACACGGGTCGCGTTAAACATTGGTGATGACTCCCGCGTGACTCTCGCCGATCTCCTGAACACCAAGATCAGCGATAACGACCCCGACACCCAGCTCCTGAAGGTCCTCCTACGGAACAATAATAACTTCGTGCTTCAGGTCCGGCAGCTGAACTTCCGGATCCAGTTCGATGGCCAGCGGAACTTTAACCTCCTGCTCGAGTCCGGCGACCAGCGCGAGGCCGAGCGGCTCCGCCCGCAGCTCGAACTGTTTCTCCGTCGACTCCGAGCGTAATCCTTCACTTTCCAAGGGAAACGTGTTTTGTTGGGTCCGTTTTTTCAAAAAGGATGCACCATATAAGAAGGCCCTGACCTCGCTCACCGTATTATTTTTCATGATGGGGTTTATCATCTGCCTGAACGACATCCTCGTTCCCTACTTAAAGCAGGTCTTTAGCCTCGACTACGGTCAGGCCGCCCTCATCCAGTTCTGCTTCTTCGGCGCCTATGGCCTCACCTCGATCCCCGCGAGCCGGATCATCGAGCGCGTCGGTTACCACAAGGGCATGGTGCTGGGCTTCGTGATCACCGCCCTCGCGTGCCTGATGTTCTTCCCGGCCGTGTCGTTCCACGTCTACGCTCTCTCCCTCCTCGCTCTCTTTATCCTCGCCTCCGGCGTCGTGCTCCTCCAGGTCGCCGCGACCCCTTACGTCTCCGTCATAGGCCTCAAGGAGTCCGCCTCCTCCCGGCCCACGATGGTCCAGGCCTTTAACTCCTTCGGCACGTTCCTCGCACCCTTCTTCGGCCCCTACTTTATCCTCCGGAGCCTCGAAACCACCGTCGACGCGGGCGCCGTCCGCTACCTTTATCTCCTGACCGCCGTGGTCCTCGTGGCGATCGCGTTCGCGCTTCATAACATGAAGCTTCCGCCGATCCAGTCCTCAGGCGACGCCGCCGCCGGTTCCTGGAAAAAGGTCTTAAAGGATCAGGGCCTCGTCCTCGGCATGATCGGAATCTTTACCTATGTCGGCGCAGAGGTCGCGATCGGAACGTTCCTCGTGAACTACATCATCGAACTCACGCCGATGCCGGAGACGGAGGCGGCGACGTACGTGGCCATCTACTAGGGCAGCGCGATGGTTGGCCGCTTCCTGGGAATCTTCGCGCTCCGCAAGTTCCCCCCCCGGGAAGGTCCTGTCGATCCACGCCGTGCTCGCGATCGCGCTCATCCTGATCTCTGTCAACACCCGAGGCCTCGTCTCCGTCTACAGCATGATCCTCGTGGGCCTCTGCAACTCAATCATGTTCCCGACGATCTTCACGCTCGGGATCAAGGACCTGAACGGCGGCGACGAGCACAAGGGCTCGGGCCTCCTCGCGACGTCGATTCTCGGCGGCGCCCTCGTCCCCGTCCTCACCGGCGAAATCGCCGACGGCTACGGATTCCGCCTGGCGTTCATGATCCCGTTCGTCTGCTACGCCTACATCGCGGTGCTGGGCCCCGGAACGTGAGCGTCAGAGCACTCGCCACTGAAAAGATCCACTAGTCCGGTTTCCGGCGGCGTCCTCGACCGTTACATCGACGACGTGCTCCCCCGGGGGCAGCGAAAGCTTCCCCCGCGGCGACTCCTTCGTAAACGTTAGGTTGAAGAAGAAGCGGCGGCACTGGTAGTTCCCGCAGGTGCCGTCGAGGTAGAAGTCGTTGATGAACTGCGTGTCGCTCGTCCCGCCGGGCAGGTGGACGAACTCCCACAGGAGCCGCTCCTCGCCCTGATCGATCCGGTAGGAGATCTTGTACGGCGGGAGGAGGAACTTCTCGTGGAGCGTGAGGTCGCTCGCCTCAACGAAGAGGCCATGGAGGCCCTGCACCTCGGCGCCGTTCAGGGGCCGGTGATTCTGGTGCAGCCCGATCCGCGCGATCACCGGGGGCCGCGTGTCGGCCAGGGGCTCGAGGAGAAGGAACGGATTCACGTACCGGCCGTCCTTCGCAACCACGAGGAGATGGAGGTGATGGTAGAGCTCGCCGAAGGTCGTGACCCGCCAGCGGACGACGTTCCCGATGAGCGCGCCGGCCGGGACGCTTCCGCCAGTCTCCCAGGCGCGGACCACGTCCTCGGGGATCGTCCCCCGGTCCACGTGGTGGTATTTCCAGACGAAGCCCTCGGCGTCGCGGATCGCGACCTCCCAATAGAGGGGATTCCCGCGGACGTAGTTTTCGATGTTGACGACGACGCCGCCGGCCGACGCGAAGATCGGCTGGTCGACCTTCGCGCGGACATCGAGGCCGTCGTGCCAGTACGGCGAACCGCCGTAGTCCTGGTAGGACTGCATGTTATGGCCGATCGACTGGAGCGGAAAGGGCCACGGATGCCGGCGGGGACCGGTGAAGGCGGCCGTGGCGAGGACATCGGCCCGCGTCCGGTGCTCCCTCTCGTGGGCGAAGGCCGTGAGCGTTACGAGGACCAGGAGGAAGAGGTGCTTCACGGGAAACCTCACACGATGAAGGCGTTAAAGACGTCGGGGGGGAGGACGCCGGAGAGCTTGAGGCCGACCTTGAGTTCCTTCGGGCGGCGCGTC
>JBILTI010000188.1:0-4843 GCA_044371595.1 Bacteriovoracaceae bacterium | reverse complement strand
GTCGCCCGCGGTCTCCCGGACCATGGTATAGAACTTGATCTTCGGCTCCGTCCCCGAGGGCCGAAGGAAGAGGCGATTGCCCGACGCGAAGATGAAGCTCAGAACGTTGCTCTTCGGTAGCACGATCGGGCGCTCGCCGCCGGTCCGGAGGTCCGTCGCCCAGGAGGCCTCGTAGTCTTCCGTGCCGACGATCTCCTCTCCGGCGAAAACCCGCTCGGGGTAGCGGCGGAAGTGGTCCATGATCCGCCGGATCTTCTCGGCGCCGGCGATGCCGTCGTAGTCGAGGGAGACGAGGGACTCGTAGAAGAAGCCGAAGCGCGCGTAGATCTCGTCGAGGGCGTCGACGAGGGTCATGCTCTTCCGCTTGTAGAAGAGCGCCGCTTCGGACATGAGCGCCAGGGAGCTCACGCCGTCCTTATCCCTGGACTCCTTGTGCGGCATGTAGCCGAAGGACTCCTCGCTTGCGAAGACGAAGGAGAGTGGGGAGCCCTTTTCTTCGAGCTCCCGCAGGAGGCCCGCCATCCACTTGAAGCCGGTGAGGGTATCGAGGACGGTGCCGCCGAAGTGCTCGACGATGGCGTTCTGGATCGGCGAGGTGACGATCGACTTGATCACGAGGGGGTTCGCCGGGAGCGCGCCCCGGGCCGCCTTCGCGCCGAAGACGTAGTAGATGAGGAGGGCTCCGATCTGGTTTCCGTTCAGGACCGCCGGCGCGCCCCGATTGTTGACGACCACGCCGAGGCGGTCGCCGTCGGGGTCGGTGCCGAAGACGATGTCGGCGTTGCTCGCAAGCATCCGCTCGATGGCGAGGGCGAGGGCCTTCGGGTCCTCGGGGTTTGGCGACTTCACGGTGGGGAAGTTTCCGTCGGGCGTCGCCTGCGACGGAACCGAGTAGAAGTTCGCGAAGCCGAGCCGGCGCGCGGCCTCGGCGCAGGGAACCTCGGCCGAACCGTGGAGCGCGGTGTAGACGATCGCGAGCTCGCTCCCGTGCCGGCGGCAGAGGTCTAGGTCCTGGATCACCTGCGACTCGATCACCGCGTAGAAGGCGTCGTCCACGTGGGCGTCGGTCCATTCCGCGAGGCCCCGTTCAATGGCCTCGGCGAAGTCCATGTGTTTCACGCGGCTCCAGTCCGTGAGCGCGTTGTACTCGCGGATGATCTCCTGGTCGACCGGCGGGACGACCTGGGCCCCGTCGTTCCAGAAAGCCTTGAAGCCGTTGTAGATCGGCGGGTTGTGGGAGGCGGTGATCATGACGCCGCAGCGGGCCCCGAAGTGGCGGACGGCGAACGAGAGCATCGGGGTCGGCGTGAGCGCGCGGAAGACGTGGGCCTTCATGCCGTTGGCGGCGAAGACGCCGGCGGCCTCCATGGCGAACTCCTTCGAGCAGTTCCGCGAATCGTAGGAGATGACGGCCGCGCCGCCGCCGAAGTGCTTCTTCACGTTGTTCGCGAGCGCCTGGGCCGCGCGCCGGACGTTATACCGGTTCATTCGATTCTGCCCCATTCCCATCGGTGCCCGGAGGCCCCCGGTGCCGAACTCGAGGTCCCGGTAGAACCGCTCGGTCAGCTCGACCTCGTTCCGGGGAAGATCCGCGAGAAGGCCCAGGATTTCCTCCCGGTCGGCCTCGCTGAAATAGGGGTCGTTGCCCCACCGGGTCGCGTTCTGCAGTATCTTCTGATCCATACATCAGTCCTTCGGTTTATTTCTAAACAAAGGTACGGACCGGAAGGGTGAATGTCAAAAATGATGCGTGGCAAATGTGTTTAACCAGCTTGATACATAAGAGCAGTGGCACTAGAATACGTGCATGGCCAACCCGAAGAATAAGCACCCGAAAAATATCCCTGGACCCTTCTACTGTACCGACCCGGACGACGACGGCGGCGAAGGGTGCATCGCCTGCAACGTCTGCTACTCGGGGGCCCCCGATTTCTACGCAGAAGACGACAACGGCAACGCCTACGTGAAGAAGCAGCCGACGACACCCGACGAAATCGCTCTGTGCGAAGAGCAGATGGACGCGTGTCCGGTGAATTCCATCGGTAAGAACGGCTAAGCTAAAGATTTTTTACCCAAAAATTGAAATCCCCTTAAACTAATAATCGTATTAGCTATTAAAAGGGGAGTACATGAATCCTACGGTCATTCAAGTGGCGGCGACGGCCATCTTCACCATCGCCATCATCCACACGTTTCTCGTGAGTAAGTTCGCGCACATCGCGCACAAGTATCCGGAAGGCTCCATGGGCGAGAACTTCTGGCACTTCATGGCGGAGGTCGAGGCGGTCTTCGGCATGTGGGCCGCGGTCTTCCTGATCTTCATGATCACCCAGGGCGGCTTCGGCGCGCCGGTCGCCTACCTAGAGTCCCTCAACTTCACCGAGCCGGGCTTCGTCTTCGTCATCATGGCGATGGCCGGAACGCGGCCCGTGATCAAGCTCGCCGAGAAGATCATTGTCCTCATCTCGCAGCTCATCCCGCTGCCGCGGAAGATGGCCTTCTACTTCACCGCCCTCGTGATGGGGCCGCTCCTCGGTTCGTTCATCACCGAGCCCGCGGCGATGACCGTCACGGCGATCATCCTCCTTAAGAACTTCTACTCGAAGGAGATGAGCACGAAGTTCAAGTACGCCACGATCGGCCTCCTCTTCGTGAACGTCTCGATCGGCGGTACGCTCTCGCACTTCGCGGCCCCCCCGGTACTCATGGTCGCGGGGAAGTGGGGCTGGGGCATGGGTCACATGTTCTTCAACTTCGGCTACAAGGCCGCGATCTCCTGTATCATCAGCGCCATCGTGATCTCCTTCATGTTCAAGAACGAACTCCAGGGCGACTTCCAGCTCCGGCCGGACAACACCGAAAAGATGCTTCCGCCGTGGTGGGTGACGTTCACGCACGTGATCTTCCTGGGCCTCGTCGTCCTCACCGCGCACCACATGGTCGTCTTCATGGGGATCTTCCTCTTCTTCCTCGGCTTCACGACGATCACGAAGGAGTTCCAGGACGAGGTGCAGGTGAAGTCCTCGCTCATGGTCGGGTTCTTCCTCGGGGGCCTCATCGTCCTCGGTTCAGAGCAGAAGTGGTGGCTCCAGCCGCTCATCTCGGGCCTCTCGGACCAGGTCCTCTACTTCGGCGCCACGGCCCTCACGGGGATCACCGATAACGCCGCGCTGACGTACCTCGGCTCGCTCGTTGAGCTCACCGATTCGGCCAAGTACTTCCTCGTCGCCGGCGCCGTCACCGGCGGTGGCCTCACGGTCATCGCGAACGCGCCGAACCCGGCCGGCTACGGGATCCTGAAGGATTCCTTCGGCGCCGACGGCATTTCGCCGCTGGGCCTCCTGAAGGGCGCGCTCTTCCCGACGCTGGTCGCGATCATTTGCTTCGAGCTCCTGCCGTAGCTTTCGCTTCAAAGTACGTTTCTGAAAAAAGGGCCCAGATCACTCGCGGGCCCTTTTCTATCTCTAGAAGTGCAGGTCGCGGATCGGGTAGAGCCATCCCTCCGGCGCGTCGGTCCGCCCGGCCTGGATCGCGATGAGCTTCTCGCGGAGCTGCATGCTGAGCTTCCCGTTCTTCTCCCGGAGCGCGTGAACCGTGAGGTTCTTGTCCATGAACGAGGCGATCGGGGCGATCACGGCGGCAGTGCCGCAGACGAAGGCTTCGGTGCAGGTCCCGGTGTCGATGGCGCTCAGGAGCTCGTCGACGGCCAGGCGGCGCTCTTCGACCGGGAGCTTCTCGGCCCGGGCGATCTCGAGGACCGACCGGCGGGTGACGCCGTCGAGGATCGTGTCGGTCAGCGACGGCGTCACGATCTTGCCGTCGATCACCGCGAAGAAGTTCATGCCCGACATCTCCTCGACGTACTTGTGTTCGGTTGAATCGAGCCACATCGTCTGGTCGCAGCCGAGGCCGATGGTCTTCGAATAGGAGTTAAGGCTCGCGGCGTAGTTCCCGCCGGTCTTCGCGAAGCCGACGCCGCCCGGGGCGCAGCGGATGTCGTCGCGCTCGATGAACACCTTTACCGAGTCGCCGGCGAAGTACGCGCCCGACGGGCTCGCTACGACGATGAAGAGGAACTGCTTCGCCGGCTTGATCCCGAGGCCCACCTCGGAGGCGATCATGAAGGGCCTGAGGTACAGCGATTCGCCGAGGCGCTTGGGGACGAGGTGCTTCGAGTAGGCGCTGATGACCTCGCAGGCGTGGAGGAACTGCTCCTCGGGGATCTCGGGCATCGCCATCCGCCGGGCGGACTGGTTGAAGCGCCGGGCGTTCATCTCGGGCCGAAACATGTAGATCCGGTCGTCCGGGTGACGGAAGACCTTCATGCCCTCGAAGATTTCCTGACCGTAATGCAGGACCTTCGTGCATGGGTCGAGCTGGAGCGGGCCGTAGGGGAGAAGGTCGAAGCGCTGCCACTGGTCGTGGTCGTAGATGGCCTGGATCATGATCGGGGCCACGTATTTTCCGAAGCCCAGCTGCGGATCGTTGATAGTGAACCGTTTCACTCGCTCGACCGCGTCCGGGTGGATCTCCACTTTTCTCATAACACTTCCTTAGCTTTTCTCAGGAGTTACCGATACTGACTTTAAAGTTAATAACATGGAAATCATCGGATGAAAAACCTTAGGAACTTAACAATTTCCGCCGGCATCGCACTTTTGATTACGGCTATTTGTATGCTGCTCCTCATGGTGACGGGCCACGAGGCTTCGCCGACGTTCCACCGGCTCCTGATCCTCCTCGGCGGCGAGGTTTCGAGCGGCGGCTACATCCAGACGCTGACCTACCTCGCGTTCTTCTGGGCCTGGTTCGAGGTCACCGAAAAGCTCCGGGTCATCGAACG
>JBILTI010000298.1:0-3696 GCA_044371595.1 Bacteriovoracaceae bacterium | reverse complement strand
CCGAAGGCCGGGCCGTCGGCGCCCATACCCTCGAGGAGGTCGACGCCCTTCGAGTGGCGGTCCTCCATCGCGGCGATCTCGAGCGAGAGGATCGACGTGATGACCTCCGGCGGCCGGTTGTCGGCGGCGAGGGTCACGGCCTTCTTGAGGAACTTGTCTTCGACGGGAATCTTCTCGAGGGCGAAGACGGATTCGCGGCGCGCGGTCTCGGCGAGCTTCTGGATCTCCTCGATCATCGCCTTCGCGTCGGTCGAGGTGTTGAAGATGGACTTCAGGAAGATCGCGACCAGCGCCTTCACGTACTCCATGGGCCACTTGATGAGCGTCGTCGCGATGACGCCCCCGCCGACCACCACCACCGACGGGATGTCGATAAAGATCGAGAGCGGCGATCCGTAGAGAATGGATCCTAAGATCGCCAGTGATGCTAGTGCTAATCCCGCTACCGTTGAAATATCCATACGTCACCTGATGAAAGAAGAGTCTGTATGGTTAAAGTATCGGAATTCGAGAGACGAACTTAAACGAAAGGATTTACTGGAACGGGACGGTCGGATACCTCCCGCGGCGGGGACAAAAAAGCCCCGTCGGAGCGGGGCTTGGGGCTATTTCTCTTCTGCGTTAAGCATTGTGGAATCAATAAAGGCGAGCATCGCGCTCCGCAGCTCATCAAGGGATACCTGGGAAGCGACTTCACCCTTGAAGACCTCTTCCCGGATTAGTTCAACCGGAAATCCCGTCAGGGTGGCCAGCGTTTCGAGGCTCACTTTCCCGTTCTTTTCTTCAGTTGCCCTCATGGTCTGGCCGCTTGTTGTCATTCTTGACTCCTTGAAGTATTTAGCTACCTAAATCCGTTTAGTAGTAGTTGCACCAAAAGCCTATCTTTCAAAGAAAAACAAAGTCAATGTGGCCACACTTAGATGTAAGTTTATGTAAGGATCCCCTTAGGAATTTGGCCTTAACTTAATGAAATTACTGTTTTTAGAGGGCTTGGTAACCGGGGGTTTGAAGCAATGTTAGAAAGCTCGAAACCTTGTTGTCCATCTCTTGATACTCGTGAACCGGCTTGGATAAAAGAGTGATCCCTCCTCCGGCGCCGTACCTCCAGAGGCGATCGCTGATGGAAAGGGCGGCGGTCCGGATGTTTATACTGGCGGCCTTGCGCTCCCCCAAACAAAGCAGGGTCGAGCCGCAGTAGATGCCCCGATGGTAGCGCTCGACTTCCTGGATGATCTCCATCACCCGCTTCTTCGGTGCGCCGGTGACGCTACCTCCCGGAAAAAGGGCCTCGAGGCTCCGGCGGAGGCCGAGGGGTCGCTCGAGGTCAACGGCGAGAACCGAACACTGGTGCAGGAGGCCCGGCACGCGGAGCGGCGCCCGCTCCAGAAGGACCTTCGCCCGCGGGGACTCCAGCCGGTTGAGGTCGTTCCGAAGGAGATCCGTGATCATGGTAAGCTCCCCCTCCTCTTTCGCGTCCCCGACCATCGCCGCCCACTCGCGGCGCCAGTGCTTCCCCGTCTTCCGGGTCCCCTTGATAGGCATCGTGAACATGCGGTTGCGTTCGTACTGGAAGAGGCACTCCGGGGAGTTGCTGAGGATCACGTCGTCGCCGAGGAAGGTCGCGTGGGCGTAGGCGCTGAGGCCGGGCCTCGAGAAAAAGAAATCCACGAGGTCCCGGGGGTCGACGAGCTCTGACGTTTCGAAGTCGAAGGGATAGGTCAGGTTGACCTGATAGCAGTTCCCGTCGAGGAGGTGCTCCTGGATCCGCTCGATGGAGCGGAGGTGGATCCGGGAGAGCCGGGGCTTCGGCAGCCCCTTCCGCCGTTTGCGCGCGTACTCCAGCTCGATCGCGAGCGGGGCATCCGGACCAACAGTGTGGCCGAGGCCCATGAGGACGAGGCCCAGCTCGTAGTAGAAGTGGTAAACCCGGGGCCTCGGCAAGCGGTCCTGGATCGTCACGGCGTCGAGCTCCGCGAGGAACCGCTCGAGGGGGTAGGCCTCGGGGAACCCGGTCAGGAGGTTAACCCGGTACCCGCGGTAGTAGACGTAGGCGACAGTCGCCTGCGAGAGCTCGAGGATCCAATCCCGGTTCCACTTGAACGTAGAGGTGATCATCGGCCCTCGTGCCTCCCCTGCGGCGCCAGGTCGGCGAACTTCGTCTGCGATCCGATCCAGGACAGCTCGACCGTGCCGGGCTCGCCATTTCGGTTCTTCGCGATGATGATCTCCGCGATCCCCTTCTTCGGCGTCTGCGCGTCGTAGTAGTCTTCCCGGTGGATGAGGCAGACAATGTTGGCGTCCTGCTCGAGGGAGCCGGACTCTCGGAGGTCCTGGAGCTGGGGCCGCCGGTCCGTCCGCGAGGCCGCCGTCCGGTTCAGCTGCGAGAGGGCGACGACGGGGATCTCGAGCTCGTTCGCGAGCATCTTGAAGCCCCGCGAGAGCTCGGCGATCTCCTGCTCGCGGTTCTGCTTCTTCACGTGCATCGGCATGATCTGGAGGTAGTCGACGACGATCATCGCAAGGCCCTGCTCGGCCTTGAGCTTCCGGCAGTACGAGCGGATGTCCATGAGGTTCGTCGATCCGGAGTCGTTGATGTAGAGCTTGAGGTTCGAGAGCTTCTGCACGGCCGTCGCGATCGAGCGCAGGTCGAGCTCGTTGAACTCCTTCGTCTTGAGCTTCCGCCCGTCAATGCAGGCCTCGGAGGCCAGGAGTCGCATGGAGAGTTCGGCATACATCATCTCGTAGGAGAAGACGGCGACGGCCATATTGGTCTGCTTGGCCGCGGCGACGGCCCAATTCAGCGCGAGGGCCGTCTTCCCCATACCGGGCCGCGCCGCGATCAGGACCAGCTGACCCGGCTGGAGGCCTAGGAGCGAGCGGTCGATCGACTGGAAGCCCGTCGAGACGCCCATGATCTCGCCCTTCGCCCGGGCGGGCTTCTCGAGCTCGGCGAGGTTCTCGAAGAGCGCCTGCTTCAGGGGGATCATCTTATTGTTCTTCGTCTGCGCGGTGAGCTTAAAGAAGCTCGCCTCGACGTCCTGGAGGAACTCGGCGACGTCGCCGGAGAAGTTCGTCCCGGTCGAGACCACGCGGGTGGCGGTCCGGACGACCTCGCGGAGCATGCTCTTCTGCTTGATCAGCTGCCCGTAGTATTCGACGTTGGCAGCGGAGCCGACTTCGTCGCAGATCGCGATGAGAGCGCCCTGGCCACCGATCCGCTCGAGCTTGCCGTGGTCGTTGAGCTTGCTCGCGACGGTCACGATGTCGAACGGCATGCCCTCCATGAAGAGGTCCTTGATCGCCTGGTAGATGACGCCGTACTGGGGATGGTAAAAATCGGCGCTCTCGAGGTTCACGTCGGAGATCTCGTCGAAGCTCCGGTTGTCGATCAGGAGGCACCCGAGGAGGGCCTTCTCGGCCCCGATGTCGTGGGGTAGTTCATTGCGGTTTTCTTGGGCCATCACAAGGCTCCGGGGGAAAGGTTGTAGGTTACGGGGAGACTTTAGCGTATGTGCGGATCGTCGCGGTAGGAATATGTACCGATGTTATGGAAAGTTAGGACGAAGAACGGAGGGCGGGCGCGGGGCCCGCCCTCCGTAAATAAGATTACTCTTCGGTGCCGTTCGCGGCGGCTTCGGCTTCCGCGGCGGCCGCGGCCTTGGCGGCCTCGGCCTTCGCCTTCTTCTCGGCGTTGCG
>JBILTI010000187.1:0-4854 GCA_044371595.1 Bacteriovoracaceae bacterium | reverse complement strand
GAGCGGGATCTTCTTGATCGCCCCGAAGAGCCGGTCGAGGTCGTAGACCTTGTTGATTGGCATGAGCTCGGTCCGGACGTTGTTCCGCGCCGAATGGAGCGATAGCGCGATGTTCACCGGTGGGAAGTCTTCGGCCATCTTCTCGATCGCGGGGACGAGGCCCGAGGTCGAGAGCGTGATCCGCCGCTGGCCGAGGCCCAGGCCCTTCTCCGCCATGAAGATCAGCGTCGCCTTCTTCATGTTCTCGAAGTTGTGGAGCGGCTCGCCCTGACCCATGTACACGATGTTCGTGAGCTTCTCTTCCGGATGCACGTTATCCATCAGCCACTTCTGGATAGTGATGTATTGAAGGACGACCTCGGACGCCTTCAGGTGGCGCTTGAGGCCCTGGGTCGCCGTGTGACAGAACGTGCAGCCGACGGCGCAGCCGACCTGCGAAGACACGCAGAGCGTGAGCCGGTCCCGGGCCGGGATGGCAACGGTCTCGACGGTCTGGCCATCGGCGAGCTTCACGAGGAACTTCCGGGTCCCGTCCTTCGAGAGGCCGTTCCAGACGACCGGCAGGAGACCGAAGTCGAAGGTCTCGAGGACGAAGGCCCTCGTCGCCTTCGCGACGTTCGTCCACTGGTCCGGATCGAAGACCCATTTCTTATAGATCCAGTCGAACATCTGGGTCGCGCCGAACGGCGTGAGACCCTTGTCGGTTAAGAGGGCCTTCAGCTCGTCGAAGGTGAGGTCGAAAAAAGATGGCTTTGTCATGGCCTATAAGTATGTGAAGAAGCCCCGTTTTGCAAGGGAAATGGGGTTCACTGGAGTATTTACAGGCGCAAAAAAGCCATTTATTTCAACAAATTACTAGCGCTCGGGGATGATCCCCAGGGGCAGGAAGTAGACGCCGCCGTAGTGGAGCATCTTAATGGTCTTGTCGGCCGTGCGCCCGAGCTGCCGGCCCGCGGGCGAACCGTTGTCGACGACGATCCGGCCGTCGGCCCCGGCAGCCATGTAGACGTGGCCCGGCGTAGTCGCCTTAAAGTGCGCCATGATCGCCCCGGCCGTGCGGCTCCAGATGAGGTGCGTCCCCTTCTCCGGAAAAAAATCTTCGAAGACGTCGTACCCGGCGCGCTGGCATACCGACGGTCACCGCCACTCCCCTCTGGTGGGATCGGCCGGGGGCCCACCTTGCGGATCACCGCTGCGATCCGAACGGTTAGTTTTCTAGCCGCAAAGGGAGGCCTTTGGGGAGGGATCAACGGCCGCCCCCCTCGGACTGGCACGACGGTTGCGATACTAAAGCACATTACTTTAACTGGATGTTCGCTATGAAATTCTTCATCTCTGGTCTCTGCTTCGGCGTCCTCGCTCTTCTCCAAGGTCCAGCCGCGGCCAACCGTCAAGTACGAATGGCGCCGGACGGCCGAGGACAAGATGGCGTGCGTCGCAATCAGCACCGTCGATAACCGGCCGATGAGGCCGGGTAGCGAGGTGATCCCCCAGCTCTGCAGCTCGACGCCTCCGGTGGAGTACGTCTGGCGGCGATCTCCAACCGGCGCCATGGAATGGTTATCGATTTCGACCCTCGATCAGCGTCCGCTGGATCACGGGCGCCCGACGAAGGACGACTTCTGCCCGCGATCGAAAGTCCGGTCCGATTGCCGGCGGACGAGCGACGATGAGACCGGGCCGCAAGGTGATCACCCAACTCTGGAGCTAGACGCCGCCGGTGGAGTACGTCTGGCGGCGGGCCCCGAACGGTAACATGGAATGCCTTATGATTTCGACCCGCGACAGCGGCCGCTGAACCATGGGCAACCGTCGAACTCCGCCTTCTGCGGCGGAGCGGTCCTCCGGATGAGCTCGGTGACTCCCGACGCCAAGACCCGGGGAGGCCGAGGTTCCCGTCCGGAGGTCGACGATTCGCTGCGCTCGGTGAACGAAAAACACGATTCGCCGGATTCGAACTCCGCCCGTGACCAGTCCTGAGCAAACGCCACGAGCGCCTGAGGCACCGGCGTCGATGCCTTCGTGGCCGGTAGAGATTCGCCCCCGGCGATACAATCTGAACCGAGAAAGAGAGGGTTACCATGTACGAGCTAATGCTCCTCGTCGCCCTCGTCCTGTTTCACAAGTTCGCCGTCGCCCAACCGATCGGCTTCCGCTGGGAACTGGCGACCCGCGACGCCCTCGCCTGCGTGGCGTACTCGGACCTGGATCACCGGCCCTTCTACAACGGAAGACCCATCGAGGATCGCAACCGCGGCGATCCCCGTTCCCCTCACCTACGTCTGGCAGCGGCTGGGCACCGGTGGCCTCGGGTGTATCGCGATCTTTAACGACGACGGTCTTCCGATCCTCCGGGGACGTCCGGTTCAGAATTCCTACTGCGCGCCGGCGAACCTGGGCTTCGAGACGAACGACTCCGACCGGTCCGATAACGCGAAGGAGGCTCTCCCGGTCCGGCCATCGCGGTCGCCGTCGATCGACGCGCGAGCGGCGGAGGCCTAAGACCTTTTCACCCCTCGGGACGCTCAGCTAAAGAGCTTCCCGAGGATCCCCTTCTTCTTCACCGCCTCGTTCACCACCACCTCCCCGTACTTCTCGAAGACCCCGCGGAACGTCGCCAGGTCCTTCGCCCCGTCGAGGCCGATGTTGTAGTCCTGCACCGAGATGAGCCGGACCCCGCGAACCGCGAGTTCCTGCCCCACCCGGAGCGCGAAGGCCTTGAGGTCGTCGAGGTTCAGGAACGTGAGGCGCTCGTGGTCGGCGTCGGGGACGGACTTCGAGAGCTCGCGGAGGAGCCCGTCGTCGAGGAAGCCCTCGTCGGAGAAGAAGTAGACCACGGCGTAGCTCGCGGGCCGGAACTCCTGGTCTTGGTTCTGCGACGTGTGGAAGTGGTATATCAGCCGGAGCGACATTTTACGTCTCCTCGTAGTGCCCGAAGTCGAGGGCAATCTTCCCGTTCGGGAGGAGTTCGACCTCGACGCCGTCGGTGGTGGACTTCGCACTCGCGCGCGTCGGGTCAATCATCTTCATGAACGCGAAGTGCCGGTGCGTCCGGATCGAGACGACCTTCTTGTAGCTCGTGGGATTGTAGAGATTCACCCGACGGACGTCGAGGTACGAGAGCTCGTGCGGCGCCGTCGCGCGAATCCGCCAGAGGCCGAAGACGTCGTCGTCCATCAGTACCTCCGGCTGGATGAGGTTAAGGTAACGGAAGATGTGGGCCCAGAACTTCTCCCGGTTCGGGTTCTCCCGAAGGGGAGCGCCGTCGAAGACGATGAGCCGGCCCTCGCCGAGCTCGCACACCTGCGTCGCCGTCATGAAGTTCACGGTCTGGATCTTGATGCCGTTTTCGAGTAGGAAGAGCTGGAGCTTCTTGTCGTGGCCCTCGCCGAGTCCGGCGCGGTCGAGGAGCACGCGCTGGCCCAGCATGAAGAGCTTCAGGAGCTGCGCGAACGTGGTGCGCGTGATATCGGCGCCGTTGAAGAATTTCACCTTGTGCTGGCCCCGGTCGATGGCCTCCGACGTGAACTCGAGCTCCACCTGGTTCTGGTAGAGCCAGCGGTAGTGCCGGTGAAGGAAACCCTGGAGGCCCAGCTTGTCGAAGTGATCGAGGTGCTTCCCGGCGAAGAGGTCGACGACGCCGAACGGGCGCCAGTCATCGCCCGGGGCCGCGGCTCCGGCGGTGAGCTTGTAGGCGAGCTCGAGGGACCGGGAACCGAAGTGCTCGTCGAGGATCCACCGGAGCGACTCTTTTTTCTCCTCCGGGGTCAGGAGGGCGCTCGAGACCCGGTCGCCGTTCACGAAGTGCTGGAAGAGGTCGCGCGTGTAGTCGAGCTGCGACTTCCCCCCCGGGAGCGACCGGAGGATGGTCTCCTTCGGCGCGGCGCCGATGACGACGATGTTCTGGACGCCGGCCCAGAACGGCGCGAGCGTACTCTCCGCGGCGGAGGTGAAGAGGGTCCCGACCTCACCGGTAAAGCGCTCCTTCAGCTCCGTCTCCTGCCAGGGGTCCGTCAGTTCCGTTCCTTCCGGATGCGTCTTCCGGAGGAACCGGGAGAACCCCTGTTCGAAGGCGAGCGAGCAGTCCTCATGGAACGAGACCTTCGCCCCGTCCTGGAAGAAGAAGAACTTGCTCCCCCAAAGGGGAGCCTTGATCTTATAGGTCCCGAGGAAGGTCCCGAACGCCTGGAGGAACGAGGAGAAGGACTGGAAGACCTTCGGCTCGAAGAAGGAGAACATCTTGTTCATGCTCTGCTCTTGATCGAGGGTCGCCAGGTGGACCCCGTCCTTGCCGACCGAGAGGACCCGCGCCGCGGAAACCGGCACACCGCCGTTCGGCATAAAGGGAGCGGGGGTCAATGGAAGGAGCCAGCAGAACCTCCGGCCGCACTGCGCTAATAGTTGCGTTAAGCGGAGGAGATCACGTTCCGGCTGGACATTTCCGAAGTCCCAGTCGGTCGAACTCTCGGCGTGAAAGCCCCAGTAGAGGGGGAGGAAGATAACTTCGTGGGCCGGACACTGGAGGATCCGCGACTCCCACAGCGCGGGCGAGGTCTTCCAGTAAAAGAACCACTGCTCACCGGGTGTCACCGGATCAAACTTTTTCGAACTTTCGAGGTAGGCCACGGCTTCATTGTAGCTCGATAAAAGGCCGGAAGTGTATCAAAATAAAGAGCGCATTCCCTTTCCCAAAGACCGATTTTTCCGCTACACTTTGGAACTTCGAAAAAGGACAATCATATGTGGTTTTTCACCCCAGAAGAAAGAGAGCTCCAGAAGGTCTGCCGCGACTTCGCGCAGAACGAGCTGGCCCCGTTCGCGGAGAAGCACGACAACGAGGAGACCTTTAACCTC
>JBILTI010000186.1:0-4862 GCA_044371595.1 Bacteriovoracaceae bacterium | reverse complement strand
CTTGCCGATTAGGGAAGCGAGCTCGAACATAGAAACTTCCTTCTTGCCGAAGACCTTAGAGAGCTTCTCATCGGCGAGGATGTTCCGCTTGTTCTTTGGGTTCTGAAGGTTATGCTTCTTGATGTAGGCCCAGAGCTTCTTAACGACTTCCGTACGAGCAGCAGCGGCGGCGCCGATGACGGCGGCAAGCTCAGAGGATGGAGTGAAGGCCTGCATGAACGCGGCGTTTGGCTTGCGGGCCGTCTTCTTCTTTGGAGCGGCGGCTTTCTTGGCCGGAGCGGCCTTCTTCGCAGTCGCCTTCTTCGGGGCGGCCTTCTTAGCGGTCGCCTTCTTCGGGGCGGCCTTCTTCGCGGTTGCTTTCTTTGCCGGTGCTTTTTTCGTAGCTTTCTTAGCCATGTTGATCCTCCAGAGGATGTTATTCGGAATAGACTTTCCTACGCTAATACTAATACTCTTTACCATTCCGACTTAAAACACAAATAAAAATTGCATTCTCTCCTCGAAAAGAAGGCTTTTTTCTGGAGAAAGCGCGGAATTTTTGGCCTTTAGCTGTCTCCCGCCTCTTCGATGAATTGATCCAGGAGCTTCCGGAGTCGCAGGGCCTCGGTCACGCCGACGTTCTCGTAGACCATGCTCGCCTCGTTCTCGATCTCGAGCACCGGCATGTCCTCGGCGTCCGCCGGGATGAGGAGCTCGAACTTTAACTCTCCGATCTTCACGTTACGTTTATCCATAAAACCTACTCCCAATCCGGGTGGACCTCGAAGCTCGCGACCTCGTCCCGGTCGAGCTCCCGGAGGATCCCGCCGAGGTCGAACCCGAGGAACGTCGGTCCCGCGACGTCCCGGACCCCCTGAAAAAGTTCCTTCGCCCGGTTCCGGTGGCCCCGCGCGACCTCCGCTTCTGCGCCCACCCGGAGCTTGACCCCCAGGGCCCCGAGCTTGATCATCCCCTTGAGGAACTCCGCCACCGCCCCCGACCGCCGGTGCGCGTTCCAGAGCGCCTCGAAATAGACGTGGCTCTCCCAGAAGTAGCCGTGGTTATAGAGATCCAGGGCGTACCGGAGATCCTCGCTTTCCCACGGTCGCGCGGGGTCTACAGGCGGCGCGACGGGCTCCGGGGCGCCCGCCATATGGCCCCCGCTCTTCTTCGGATGAGGGTTGATCCCGGGGATAAAGATGTAGGCGGGGAACTCCCGCTGCGGGAGGTATCGTTTCATACGGACCCCTTGTGATGGGACTCTTCGTCGAAGAATCGCCGCAGCGCTTGCTTAAAGTCCTCGAGGTTGGCCCGGGTCAAGAACGTCGACGCGATCGCAGCGACGGCGAAGAGACCCCAGAACACTAGGATCGAGAATAAGACCGGAAACCCCAGATCGGCGCTCGTCATAACCTGCACCCCTCCCCTAAACCCATTATAGCCCCGTTTGCGCGGCATAAAAACCTCGTTACGGGCAGTCGACTTTTTTGAAGGTTGAGGGATCCTTTATCAATTCTAAAGGACTCCCCTCTTGAAGGGGGTAGACGGTGAAGAGAGGTAGACGTCGTCGTCGATCCGAAGGAGCTTCCAGACCGCCATTCTCCGACCCAGTACGCAGTCTCCGAGTTGAAGGACGACGGTCCGATCCGGTACGCGGCCGGAACCACCCGTAACGAAGAGGAGGTCGAGGGCACCGAGTAGCGGGAAACGGATCAGGCCTACCTTCCCGGTTTAGACTTGCGCTAGACAGGCGCGGTTGTCCAAGGACGCCGGCGCCGGAAGCCGCCTATAGTATGCCCATGGATATAACACTTTTCATGACCATCATTGACGAAGAAGACCGCAAGAAACAGGAGGCCAAGGCCGCCGGGGAACGGAGCGACGACGCCGGCGAGCAGGAGCCGTAGCGCGCCCCGCCCGCGCACCTTCCCTAGAGGAAAGATTTATCTTGTCGAGGTCTTGGCAGATATCTGACCGGAGTGGTTATTCCCTATAGTGGGGCCATGAAGAACCTCCTCCTAGGCCTGGCCGCGAATATCCTCTTCGTCCCGCCCATCGCCGCCGCTTCCCTCCGGGTTAAGCTCTCCGGCGTCGAGTCCTCCGACGGGACCCTCCGGTACCTCCTCTTCGCCGGCAAGGCCGGCTTCCCCGACGATCCCGGCAAGAGCGTCCGCTGGGGAAGCGTGCCCGGGAAGACCCGCGAGTTCGTACTCCCGGACCTTCCGCCGGGGAAGTACGCCCTGACGCTCCTCCACGACAAGAACGACAACGGGAAGCTGGACACGAAGCTGGGCCTTCCCCTCGAGGGCTTCGGCTTCTCCGAGAACCCGAAGATCTTCTTCGGGCCGCCGTCGTTCCACGACAGCCGCTTCCGCCTCGACGGCGCGGAGACGATCACCGTTCGGATGAAGTACTACTGATGGCGCCGTCGACCCCGGGGGCCGCGACGTTCGCGGCCGCCTACGCCGTCATGCTGTTCGCGATGCTCCTCCGGTACGTCATCGGCGCCGGGCCCCTGACCGTCGAGGGCCTTGCGGACCACCTGCCGCGGGAGATCTTCCCGGCCTGGCCCGAAGCGCGGCTCGGGATCATCACCGCCAACCACCACGGGAAGCACCACCGCGATCTCGCGAAGAACTCCGGCTTCTACTTCAACTACTGGGACCGCGCCCTCAGCACGGAAAAGGAACTCGCATGACGACGCCCGTGATCATCGTGGGCGGGGGCCTCTGTGGGGGCCTCCTCGCCTGGTACCTGATGAAGCGCCGCCCGCACCTCGAGTTCCGGGTCTACGAGGACAAGCGGAGCTTCGGCGGGAACCACACCTGGAGCTTCCACGGCACCGACGTGACCCCGGAGAACCTCGAGCTCCTGGCGCCGCTAATACGGAAGAGCTGGCCTGGCTACGAGGTCGCGTTTCCGGGCCAGCGGCGGTCGGTTCCGATCTCCTACCACAGCATCACCGCCGACCACTTCGACGCCGTCCTCCGGAACGAACTCCCCCACGACCGGCTCCGGCTCGGGACGCGGATCGCCCCCGACGAGGCCCTCCGGGACTCGCCGATCGTCTTCGACGCCCGCGGGGTCACTGCCTGGGCCCGGTGCGGGTACCAGAAGTTCCTGGGCCTCGAGCTCGAGACCCGGGAGCCGCACGGTCTGCAGACCCCGGTCCTCATGGACGCCACGGTCGAGCAGATCGACGGCCTCCGGTTCCTCTACTTCCTGCCGTTCGACGAGCGGCGGATCCTGATCGAGGACACGCGCTATTCGGACACCTCGTTCCTCGACCACTACCGCATGCGCGAGCACGTCCGCGACGTCGCGCGGGCGCGGGGCTGGGAGATCGCCGCGGTGGTGCGCGAGGAGCACGGCGCCCTGCCGATCCCCTTCTCGTGGCAGAAGGAGACGGCGGAGTCCGGCGCGGTCAACCTCGGCGGCATCTTCCACGATACCACCGGCTACTCGTTCCCCGACGCCGTCCGCCTCGTCGACCGCCTTACCCGGTCGAGCTTCGAGCTCCCGGAGCTCCGGAAGATCGTCGCCGACTACCGGCGCAAGCGGGGGCCCGACCGGCGCTTCTTCTGCCTCCTTAACCGCCTCATGTTCTTCGCCGGCGACGAGGCTTCCCGCTACCGCACGATGGCGTTCTTCTACCGCCAGGGCGAACGAAGCATCAGCAAATTCTACCGCGGCGATCTGAGTCACTTCGACCGGTTAAAGTTCTTCCTGGGAAGCCCCCCCGTCGACGTCGGCCGCGCCCTCGACGTGATCTTCGATAAGAGGAGTATCTATGAATCGGCCCTCTGACCTCCTTCCGGCCTCGGTCGCGATCGACGCCGTGTTTACCTCCAACATGCTCAAGGAAATCCTCTCGGAGTCGCTCCTCGACCCGCTGGCGGACTTCTTCCGGCGCCCCGGGAAGAACATCCGCTCCCAGCTCGTGGAGCTCGGCTACCGGCTGGCCGGCGCCGAGGGCCCGCGAGGCCCCGAAGCCGTCGTGCTCGCCCTCCTCCGGCAGGGGGGGCAGATCGTGGAGCTGATCCACGGCGGCTCGCTCATCGTCGACGACATCCAGGACGGGAGCGAAGTGCGCCGGAACGGGCCCTCGCTCCACGTGGCCCACGGCGTTCCGGTGGCGCTGAACGCCGGCAACTGGCTCTACTTCTGGGCCCTGACTCAGATCCGGACCCTGAACCTCTCGCGGATGGCCCGCCGGGACCTGACCGAGGACATCATCGCCCTCATGATGAAGGCCCACGCCGGCCAGGCGCTGGACATCGGAACGCGGATCGATCTCATGCGCCGGGACGACGTCTTCGAGGCGGCGCTCGCGGCAATGGAGCTGAAGACCGGGACCCTCCTGTCGCTCGCGCTCCGGATCGGCGCCGGCGTCCGGGGCACGGGCCAAAACCGGGAGGCGCTCGAGCTCCTGGGCCCCCAGCTCGGGGTCCTGCTCCAGATGTACGACGACCTCGGCAACCTCCTGCGCCCGTCGCCGAAGCAGTACGAGGACCTCCTGTGCCGGCGGCCGACCTGGGTCTGGGCCGTGGCCTCGACCCTCGGCGCTCGCGCCTTCGACGAGTTCAAGGACTGCGTCCAGGAGCTCCCCGACGACCGCGCCCTCGAGGCCTGGCTGCGCCGGCACCGCTTCGGCGCGGTCCTTCGGACGCAGACACAGCTCTACCGGGACCTCCTCGAGGTCTCCTGGAACGACGAATGGAAACGAACCCATCCGGAGGCCCTCCGGATGCTCCTCGAACTCACCCGAACCCTGGAGCTCGCGTATGTCCCGACCCCATAACGCCGCGGTCATCGGCGGAGGCCTCGGCGGCCTCGCCGCCGCGATCCGTCTGCAGTCCGCCGGCTTTCAAACGACGATTTTC
>JBILTI010000185.1:0-4880 GCA_044371595.1 Bacteriovoracaceae bacterium | reverse complement strand
CGATGAAGTCCGCGTTCACGAGCCGGTAGACGGACCAGACCGACCGGGACGGCGACACCTTCACGCAGACCGCGCGGGCGACGATCCCGGCGGTGACGACGAACTTCGCGTGGTCGCCTTCGACGAGGCCGTCCTCGGTCCCGCGGTTGATCATCACGGTCTTCCGCGTTTCGGAGGTCCGGAGGATCCGGACGGTGAGCTTCTCGTCCACCTCGAGGCCGAAGGCCGGGGTGACGAGCAACAGGAGTGCGGCGAGGAGTAGCTTCATCGTTTCCCTTTAAAAAGAATAGGCCAGTGCGAAGTTCATCTTCGCCTCCCGCAGGATCTCCCGATCCGGGAGCACGGAGCCGAAGCGGCTCTGCTCGTAGCGGTCGAGGGTGAGGGTTTCCATGCTAAAGGCGATCCGTAACCCGACGTTGTTTTTGAAGTTGTACTTGAGCCCGCCGCGAACGCCGGGGAGGGCCAGGACGGTGTAGTTGGCCTGCTCGTCCACGCTCGGCGCCTCCGCGCTGGCCCCACCGTTCCGGACGTATAGCCCGAGGAAGATGACCGGTGCCTCGTAGGCGTACGGGGCGTAGATCGGAAACCAGTTCGCGCCAGCGGTGAGCGAGAGCTCGTCGAGCCGGGCGTTGTAGTTCCGCGACGCGAACGCCGTCCGGTTCATCCGGATGCCCCCGGTGAGCGTGAAGCGCTCGAGGACGTCGTGCTTCAAGAAGGGGACAGCCTCGAGCTCGGTCTCGGCCGAATAGCTCCCCTCGCGCCGGTAGCGGGGGTCCTTCTCCGTCTGATCCTCCGAGAGGTTCATCCCGAAGCTCAGGTACGTGGTGTAGCGCCGGGCCTCGCGGTAGATGTACGCGCGCCGGTCCTTCTCCTGGAGCACGGAGACCTGGCCCAGGAGGCGCTTCAGCTCGTCGTCCGAGAAGTTCTCCGACCAGCTCTCGCCGTCCTCGAGGAGCGACCGGTAGAGCTTCGCGTCGTCGACGGCCTTCTGCGCTTGCGTCGAGACGAACGCCTCGTACTCGGTGGAGAAGCTCGAGCGCTTCCGGAACTCGTTGGAGAAGTTGTCGCGCATCTGCTGGTCGTAGAACTTATCGTAGCTGAAGGCCGGATCGTTGACCCGCTTGAGGTAGGCCGTGACGAGCTTCTCGAAGGTCTGGAGCCGGAGCTCGCGCCGGAAGTCGTTCTGATGGGGGCTCTTGTAGAGCGCGGTCCGGTAGCGGTCGCCGCGGAAGTCCTTCCACGTCTCGACGTCGACGAGCTCGCCGTCGCTCTTCTTTTCGCGCTCGTGGAGGGGCATGATCTCCGGGTACTGGGTCTTGAGCTTCGCGAGCCGGTCCTTGTCGTCGGAGAGGGTTTCGAGGGTCTGGAGCGAGACCTTGTCCCGCTCGGTGACGACGCTCACCCGGCCCAGGCGAGGGTCGCGGCGGCCGCTCAACATGTGGGACTCGGAGAGGACGAGGTAGCGGTGACCCTTCACCAGGAGCTCGGGATCGAAGATCCGGTAAAGGATCCAGACGGAGTTGGTCGTGTTGAGCTTCACGTTGCGGGCCTTCGCGACCGGAACGATCCGCAGGTCGCGGGCGTCGAGGTCCCGGATCTCCTTCACGATCACCGCGTACTCGCCTTCCTTGACGCCGTCGTAAGTGCCGAGATTAAATAGCGCCGTTTGGCCGCTCTTAGATTGACCCAAAAGCCGGGCGCCGCTGAGCGCCCAGCCGTTAGTGCTGACGAATAGCAGCACGAGATTGATCAAGGTCCCTCTAATCATCTTCGTCATGTAAAGATTCTCACCTAGAATCAACGTGATGAAAACACTCAATTTACGAGCGATGTCGTAGGACCAGGGGTGGTTTTAACCCCTTGATAAAGCGTCGCAAAAAATCTATAAACAAGAGACTCGACCAAAAAGGAAACCACCATGAAACGCAGACGCGAAAAAATCACCTATAACTACGAATGCTCCCTCACCGGAGAACAGTACGTCACCACCGAGCGCGCGGCCCACCCGAAGGACCTCCTCTCGATCAAGGCCTACTACGAAATGAACCCCGACCTGGACGATCGTCCGGCGGTGATCAAGAAGAAGCTCGGCCTCCCGGCCAGCAACGAAGAAAAGCACTAAGAGGCGACCGTGGAAACCCGTAAAGTCATCATCATTGGTACCGGCCCCGCGGGTCTCACCGCCGCGATCTACGCCGCCCGCGCGGACCTCAAGCCCCTCGTCCTCGAGGGCCACGAGCCCGGCGGCCAGCTCACCCTCACGACGGAGGTCGAGAACTTTCCCGGCTTCGAGCACGGCGTGATGGGCCCCGACCTCATGGGCACGATGAAGAAGCAGGCCGCCCGGTTCGGCGCCGAGTTCCAGTCCGTCATGTGCACGGACGTCGACCTCTCGCGCCGGCCCTTCACCGTCACCGCATCGAACGGCCACACCTACGCCGCCGAGACCGTCATCGTCTCCACCGGTGCCTCGGCGAAGTGGCTGGGTCTTCCGAACGAGAAGGAGCTCACGGGCCGCGGCGTCTCGACGTGCGCGACCTGCGACGGGTTCTTCTACCGGGACAAGATCGTCCACATAGTGGGCGGCGGCGACACGGCGATGGAGGACGCGACGTTCATCACGAAGTTCGCCCGGAAGGTCTACGTGGTCCACCGGAAAGACACGCTCCGCGCGTCCAAACCGATGCAGGAGCGCGCGTTCAAGAATCCGAAGATCGAGTTCCTGTGGGACTCGGTCGTGACCGAGATCAAGAGCAACGACGCCGGCGTCTGCGGCGTCGTCGTCGAAAACCTGAAGACCGGTGAGACGCAGACCCGCGACACGGACGGGCTCTTCTACGCCATTGGTCACACGCCGAACACGGCCTTCCTGAAGGGCCAGCTCCAGCTCGACGACCACGGCTTCGTTCGCACGCGCAACGGCCCCGAGACGAACGTCCCCGGCGTCTTCGCCTGCGGCGACGTTCAAGACTCGTACTACCGGCAGGCGATCACCGCCGCGGGTTCCGGCTGCCAGGCCGCGATCAAAGCGGAGAGATTCCTCGAAGGCCATTAGGTGGTGGCGGGAGCGGTTCGCACGTCGTTCCTCGGGTTCTACCGGCGCCACCAGGTGCCGGTGGCCGTCCTCATGTTCGGCCTCGGCTTCCTGTTCGACGTCCTGACAATCCGGCGCATCGACAGCCACCGGGGCCTCCTCCAGCAGGCCCTCTACCTCACCCTCCTCGGCGGGCTCCTGCTCCTCGAGATCCGGAAACTGACCGGCGGTCCGGCGCTCCGGGGCCGGGCTGAGCGGCTGTGGGAGTACCACGGCCTCGTCGTCCACTTCCTCTTCGGCTCCCTCCTCTCGTGGAACACGATCTTCTACTTCTCGTCGGCGTCGGCGGTGACGAGCTTCGGCTTCATCCTGCTCCTCGGCGCCGTCATGGTCGCCAACGAGGTCGGCAAGGCCCGGGCGGCGGGGATTCCGCTCCGGATCACGCTCTTCTCCGTCTGTACGCTCTCGTACTTCCTCTTTCTCTACCCGATCTTTCTCGGGAAACTCTCCCAAACCTCCTTCTGGCTGGGCTTCGCGAGTTCGCTCGCGCTGGTGCTGCTCCTCTGGGCGGGGCACGGCCTCGAGGCCCCGCGGCACTGGCGGAAGGTGATCCTGCCCGCGCTGGCCGTCCACCTCACCTTCCTCGTTGCCCACGAGACGAACCTCATCCCGCCGGTCCCGGTGGCGGTGAAGAAGATCGGGGTCTACCACGGCGTCGAAAAGATCCGCGACCGCTACTACGGAAGGCTCCTCGCCGGTGAACGCCGGTTCTGGCCCTGGGGCCCGCAGACGTTTCTGGCGCGCCCCGGTGACAAGCTCACCGTCGTCCTGTCGATCTTCTCGCCCCGGAGCTTCGCGGACAAGATCACGCTCAAGTGGTTCCGGGAGCAGGACGGGTGGCGACCCGAAGACGAGATTCCGCTGAACATCCTCGGGGGCCGGGAGAAGGGCTACCGCGGCTACGCGATCAAGCAGTTCTTCGCTCCCGGGGACTGGAAGGTGATCGTCGAAACCTCCGACGGGCGGGAGGTTGGCCGGCTTCGCTTCACCGTGGTCACGGACCTCGCGGTGACGCCCCGGACGTTCCGGAGCGATCGCTTCTAAGGCCTGGTCCCGCGCACGATGAACTTGTTATAGAAGAGCGGGACGTCGTCCCGCGACGCCTCCTCGAGGTAGCGCTTGAAGAAGCGCCGGGCCTCGAGCTCGGTGCCGAGGGTCTGGACGTAGAACGGGAGCGAGTTCTCAAAGCGCTCCTTCCACTGGGCGACCTCGGGCCGCCGGGCCTCTCCCTGGAAGTCCATCACGTCGATCCGCCAGGTGACGTCGCGGAAGCCGCACTCCCGGAGGAGCGGCGGGATCAGGCGCGCCGCCTGGAGGTCGCCCTCGAACGCGCGGGACACCCGCGCCACCTGGTCGCGGAGGACGTCGTCGGTCGTGCCGATGTTCAGGAGGAGCCCGTCGGGGTCGATCACGACGAGCTCGCCGCCGGTTGCGAGGGCGGCGAAGAAGTTCGCGAACCCCTTCCGGAGGAGCGGGGCCGTGAGGTGGTGGGCGACGAGCCGGTTGAAGATGACGTCGTAGGTTCCCGGGAGCGGCGACCCGATGAAGTCGTGGACGAAGTACGTCGTTCCCTTCGACGTGGCCCGGGCGTGGTCGAGCGAAGGCTTGCTCCGGTCGCAGCCGTAGAGGGCGAGGCCCCGGTACGTCGCCTCGAGGTGCCGGCAGAGGACCCCGGACCCGCAGCCGGCGTCGAGGACGCGGGTTCCGGGGTTCAGCGCGATCCCCGCGAGCTCGCGGGCGAGGGAGAACTGGGGGATCTCGACCTGAGCGTCGAGGCGGCGGGACT
>JBILTI010000184.1:0-4884 GCA_044371595.1 Bacteriovoracaceae bacterium | reverse complement strand
TTTTCCATGGGTGAGAACTTCCGCAGATGCTGACGGAGAGGCCGCTGAAGTGCTCGCGGAAGTTCTCACCCATGGAAAAGTTCGAGACGTTCTTCTCCGGGTCGATGCTTCCGATGACGGTCTCGACGTCCTTCGACTGCACGCCGCCGGTGTAGATGAGGTAGCCGTCGGCGAGGTCCGAGAAGTGCTCCGCGTGCTCGCGCATGCCGTAGACCCGGCGGTGAACCAGGCCCGTCTTCAGCTCGTACCAGAGGATCGACGGCGCGTGCGTCTTCGAGCGCTCCGAGAGAGTCATGATGACGTACTTCCGGTCGTAGGAGAGGGCGCACTGGTGGGCGCCGGCGCCGCCGGGGATCTCGAGCTCGCGGAGCATCTTCCCGGTCTTGTAGTCGAAGAGCACGATCGAGGCGTTTTTGTTGTTGTAGAGGAACGAAGCCGCGTAGAAGAGCGTCGTGCCGGGGACGTAGCAGCCGTGGCCGTAGAAGCTCTTTTCGCCGAGATCGAGCTCCGCCGTCACCCGGTTCTCAACGACGTCGAACTCGACGCACTTCTTCCCCCGCCGCGGGATGAGCATGACCCGGTTCGGGGAGTCGGGGTTCTGTTCCACCGAGTGGGGAAAGACGGGAACGTCTACGACGGCGTGTTCCATCGCGTCGTTGAAGAAGGCGACCCCCGGTCTCACGGCCCCGAAGTCGCCGTCCTGTCGGTTGTGGATAAAGTCGATCGTCGGGTCGACGCCGGTCATGGAGAGGCCCGCGAAGTTCCCGCGGGAGCGCTTTAGGAGGTCGAGGAACTTGCCGTGGTCGTTCGCCGGCGGCAGAGGCGGCGCGACCGGATCGGTCGCGAAGCTGTGGCGCGGGAGGGAGAGCGCGAGGGCGCTCAGGAAGCTCGTGGCGATGAAGTCTCTTCGTTTCAAGATCTATCCCCGGTAACTATTACTACTCCGATTATATCGCAAAAAGGCCCGCGGCGGCGGAAACAATTCGGCCGGACGTCTAATAGTTGTCCGATCCGGCAAGTCCCTTAATCCGCGTTTCACTCGGGGGCGGAGGGCCGGAGAATGGTGTCGTCGCTTTCCAGGTGACAGGCGGCCTCGGCGGTTCCCGGGACCGAGCGCGCCCATCTCGAGCTCAAAGTGGTAGCGCCAGTTCTCGGACGGATTGCCCTCCGCCGAACCGATGTAGTCCTCCTCCAGCGCGACCTCGTGGCCCTGGTAAACCTCGACCCCGAAGGCGACGGATCGTTTACCGATTTCGATGGCCGCCGGTTCGGCCTGGGCATTTAGATAGCGGATCTCTCCCTCCGAAGTCGTCAACATGAGGGTCTGGTCGACCGCGCCCAGTTCGGCTTCGAACCGGCACCGGTAAGGTCGTTCGTCCGTGGGCGTGACCTTGGTCCAGGCGACCACGAAGGATTTCCGATCGGCGACGGTAACGGGATACGGGGCAAGAACGAGGGCGTCGTTTTTGTAGGCCCGGCGGACCGCGGACAGGACGTTAAGGTTAACGTCGAAGCTTTCCTGGAACGAGCGCTCCGATCGATCGGAGGCCGAGGCGTCCCGCCGGACCACGAGGGGAGGGCCACTGGGCCGTAGTTCGGGCAGGCAGCGGTACGCGCTTCGGGCGATCGTATACTCGCTCTTCGACGACGAGCTCCGGCCGGTGACGCTCATCGGCTCCGCGAACGGGTCGTAGTCGTCCGATGCGGGGATCCGAAGCGTCGAGATCGGCGACGTACAAACGGCTGTTAAGAGGAGGGCAGCGAGGACGCGGTGGAGCTTCATGAGGGGATTCCCTGAGATCGATCTAGGGGATTCATCGGCGCTTGTGGGGGGTGGGCGAAGGCTTAAACCCGATCGTTTTAGGTGAGGATAAACCGGTTTTGTAACCATTCGTTCTGCGCTAACATGGGGGAAATGATTGAAACTCCTTCGAACCTCGAGTCGATGCTCGTCACTTGCGGTCAGACCGCCTCGAAAAAGTTCCAGACGATCTTTTTCGGTCCCTCGCGGGGCCTCAAGAAGGCCTTCGAAACCCCGGCCGAGACGCACGACGTGGTCCAGGATCCGACCCACCCGCTCCGCTTCGCGGCCTTCGGCCGGAGGCCTCCGACCAAGCAGTCCTTCATCCTCCAGCTCGACCGGCCGGGAACGGTGAAGGCCTTCTCCGCGATCCCCGGCCATTCCTTCTATGGCCACGGGTTCTGGACCACGGACAACGTCCTCGGAACGGCGGAGATCGATTCCGATGGAAAGTCCGCGATCGTCCTTCGGAACGGGGACGACCCGGAAACGGTGATCCGGATCATCGAGTCCCCCTGCATCGCGATCCACATGGTCGAATACGATGCGGCGTCGCAGACCCTCGTCGTCGCGCACAACGGGGACTACATGTCCGCAACCCGGGCCGTGCACCGGGGCGCCTGCCTGGAGCTCCGGTCCCTCGAAACCGAGCGATCGGAGCGGTTCTTTTTCCCGGAGCTCCCGTACACCTTCGGATTCCAGCACTTTTCTAAAACCGGTGAGGAGGTCTACTGCCTCTTTCGGATTCCGCCGGACGTCGCCCACGATCCGACGTGCAACGCCAACCCCCTGGTGAAGCTTAACCTCCGGAGCGGCGAGCGAAAGTTCCTGCAGTTCCCGTCGCGGGAGCTCCTGGACAAGTTCTTCTCGGACGCGCTGAGTATCCAGGTAAGCGAGCGCTACATCGCCGTCACCGGTCAGCGGGGAAACCTCTTCTGCGTCTGGGACCGGCGGACGGAGGAGTTCCTCTTCTCGATCCCGCTGGTGGTTCCGAGCGGCGTGACGATCCACGGGGACGTCGCCTACGTCTCGTCGGTGTTCGGATGGTTGTACGAGGTTGACCTCGTTGCCCGGACGCCGAAGATCGTCGACCGCGAGTTCTTCGCCTGGTCTCATCACCAGGCGGTTTCGGTCCCGGCGGGGTCGATCTAGAGGAGCGCCGTTGAGTTAGGTTCTCGCCAGGATCGACGTCGGTGAGCGGGATCTTACTGAAAAGTCTGCCCCACGGACTTACTTGCCCTCGAGACCAACCCAAAGCCCCATGTAGACATCGTCCCGGTAGTCGTCCGGGCCATATTTTATCCGCCGGGTCTTTCGCCCCTCTTCGACGAAGCCGAGGCTTTCGTAGAGCCGGATCGCGCGGACGTTGGATGACCGCACCTGGAGCTCGAACTTCCCGATCTTCTCGTGGGCCCGCGCCCAGGAGACCAGGTGCTCCATGAGGATCCGGCCCAGGCCCTGGCCCTGGTGCCCCTCGTGGATCGCGATCGTGAGGAAGACGACGTGGGCGAGGTTCGCGAGGCGGTGGGGTTCGGCGATCGAGTGACCTACGATCACGCCGTTGTCCTCGAGGACGACGTAGGCCGCGGAGTCGTTCTTCGCGAGGGCCTCGATCTTTTCCCGGAAGCTCTCGTCTTTAAGTTCTTCGGGCCTGGAGGCGAGGTGACCGGGGATCTTCGCGATCTCCCGCTCCGCGGCGGCGAGGATCGGGGCGTCGGCGGGGATTGCGGGGCGGATTAGAAGATTCATTTTCATGTGCTCAGGATAGCGCGAACGCTACCGCTCGTCACCCCGCCTATCGGATCGAATCGATGACTCGGCGGAAGTACGGTGGCATCTCCCGCCGGAGGGACCAGGCGAGTGCCTGCGGATCCTCGAAGACCTTCCGCTGGTTCAGGACGATCAGATCGCCCCGGGCCACGGACTCCTCGGCCACCTCCGCGCTGAGCGTGCCGTAGCCCACGCCGGCCTTCAGGAGCGTGATCAGGGCGAAATTCGTGTTGGCGAAGATGCGCTCTCTGCGGGAATGGGTATGGAGGTCGTAAGCGCGGAGGTTGTTCCGCGTCGTCTCGTCGGAGTCGTCGTAGTTGAGGATCCGCTCGTTCCGAACGATCTCCGCGGTCCGCCGGCCCCGCCACTTGGCGCTCGCGACGAGGACGTAGCGGTCGGGTTTCAGGAGCTTGCTGTCCATCTCGAGGACGACGTCGGCGGGGGAGAGGATCGCGAGCTGGACCACGCCCTTCTTCAGGAGCTGCGCCCGGTTCTCCCGGTCGCCGAGGCGGTAGCTCAGGAGGAGGTTCGGAAACTCCCGGTAGAGGTCGAGGCAGGCGGGGATGATCCGGGAGGTGACGATGCTCGTGGGGCCCGCGAGGGTCAGATCTACGATTGACCGCGCGTGGGTTCCGGAGATCTCCCCGAGGGTCACGCTCTCGAGCTCGCAAGCCTTCTGGCAGTAGCGCAGGAACGCCTCGCCCTCGGCGCTCAAGCGCATCCCGGCCCGGGAGCGCACGAAGAGCGTGGCCGCGAGCTGCCGCTCGAGGGCGCGGAGGCGCTGGGTGACGCCGGTCTGGGTGAGGCCCAGCGCCCGGGCGGCGGCGTGGACCGTGCCGGCGTCGGCGACGGCGAGGAAGGCTTAAAGCTTGGGGTCAAGTAAACTCATAATTAATCATCGATAAATAAAAATAATCAATTATTAATACCACTACCGGATGGCGTATTTCATGTCCACCAAACCTTGGAGCGATGATGAACTATTCAATGGTACTTTTGTTCTTGACTGTCACCGCGGGCGCCGACGGCGCCCCGGATGGAACTCGCAACCTACTCGGCGCCGACGGCGACGATCTGCGAGGCCGTGCGATCGCAGTTCAAGCTCCGCCGGCCGGTCGACGTCGCGATCCGGAGCCATCGGATGCCACGCATTCACGCCATGTCTCCCAGCGCGTGTGACCACGCCGGCCAGTGCCAGGGCGAATTCCGGGACTACGTGCTCGAGCTCTTGACCTTCCAAAACTGCCCGACCTTAATGGTGAATAAAGGATCGAGAGAAGGCGAATCGAAATGGTAAAAATGTTGACGTGACG
>JBILTI010000473.1:0-4885 GCA_044371595.1 Bacteriovoracaceae bacterium | reverse complement strand
TCAATTATCCAAAACAATATTATCTATGCGAACCCTCACCACCCCGAGCTAACCGACACCAAGCATCGCCACACTCCAAGAGTATCTATCCTGGGAATTACCGTTACGAAAGACAGCTTTATCATCACTTCGCCCTTATTGGACAACAACTCGTTTTTATCGCTCGAAGTCCCCGTAACTAAAATCATCCCTCGCATGCTCGTGATCATGATCGCGGCGTTTATCCTAACCTTTTCCGTCCTACAGTTTCAGACTCACATCTTTAAGAGGCAAACGGAAAGGGTCCTGGTTTCTCTCAAAATTTTAGAGCGACAGATTCAAAAGTTCGGAGACACCGAAGAGCTACGTGAGGAGATCGACTTTCGCGAGCTCGAAGACATACGCCTCGAGCTTAGCAGAACGAAATCGAATCTAAGCGAAACGAGGGGACTCCTTGCATCACAACGGGCCAAGGAAATTAACGCTGAAGTATACAAGCGACTCATTCACGACCTCCAGAACCCCATCTCTGCGATGAACACGATGATCACTCTCATCAGCGAAAGCGATACTCCGGATGATATAAAGCATGAGGCATTGGACACCCTCCCCAAGCTCACACAAGAAATCCTATCGCAGATCATCGCGACCAAGAAAAACTTCGAATATGATGCTAGCCAGTTCGTAAACACCGACCTCCGATTATGCATCAACGAAAGCCTGATCCAGATTAAGTTATCGCATCCCGAAAAGTTCAAGAAAATTTCTTTCATTGACCCCTCGCATTCGATCCTTATCCCCTGCGACCCTCCATCCCTGAAGCGAGCGATCATTAACGTAATTGAGAACGGCCTTGATTTTTCGAGAGAAAAATTGGAGATCCGGCTTTCAGAATCAAAGGATGGAGCATCAATCTTTATCGCTGACGACGGACCTGGACTTCAAAAAGAAAAGCTTGAAGAGATAATTCGAGGTCTTTCAAAATCAGGGAAGGGCGACAGGCCTGCGCTAGGCCTTTCCTCGGTAAGTCATATCCTCAGGAAGCATAACGGAAGGCTTTCTTGTCAAGGAAGCCATCTTGGAGGGGCGGAGTTTGAGCTTAGCCTAGGAATTATATGAGGGTAACCGTCGTTGGTGACCAATCTTTATATAGCTTGATTCTAATTCCCGGAGGACCGGGAATCAGTTCTAGCTACCTAAGAACTTTTGATGATTTAAGCAAAAAGTATCAACTTCATTTTATTGACATGTGTGGAACAAATGAAACTAACTTCGAGCCTCTGACTTCAGACGAAATCTCAACTAAAATAGCTGATTATGCAAAAAGAATCGGCTCCAATTATTTCTACATAGGGCATTCATACGGAGGATATTTAGCTGCTAAAACCTCATTGATTTCTAATCCGAAAGGCTTGATTTGTATCTCCACTCCCTTGAGCGCTAGAGCGATGAACATAGCGATCAAAAATTATCAAAACAAAAAGAATCATCTGCTTAAAGAAAAAGAAGAGGCATGGCTATCAACCCCATCAAATGATTCATTCAGATCTTGGCTTGCAGAATTTGGAAGCCTTTACTTCCACACTGACAAAAACAATGGCAAAGCCATTCTTTCTAATGACATCACATCTTATCGCTACTTCCTTAACAACAACAGCGACATTGAGCAGGACCACACCCTTCTTAAAGACCTCAAAACCTCCACGACTCCTAAAATCCATATCATGGGAAGCCACGACTTGCTTCTCCCAATAGATGCCCTAGAAGAAGACAATTTTGATGGAAATTTAAAATCAGTCATCATCAACAAAGCCGGTCACTTCCCTATGATAGACAATCTTCAAGACTCTAAGGAATTTACTGATAATTTTATTCTAACAACCATTAAGGAGGACTTATGAAAAATGTTTTTAAACTCTTAGCCATCCTATTAGCGCTTAGCTCACTAGCCCAGGTTCTTGCCAGCAGCAAAAGCGAGGGCAATCAAATTAAGTTCCAAGAAGGAAATGATAAGCCTGGGGTTTAAAGAATGTTTGGCAATGTAGCGGGTGCAATTATTATGGGCATACTTGGTGCCCTTTCAATCCTCAAGTGGCACGAGACTGAAAAGTCTTTTTATCTTCTTTTAGCACTTCGTGATTTGCTACTGATCTATTTTTTCCTTGCGAGAGACCACGCTCAAGTAACTGGATCTTCATGGGAAAAAGGTCTCGCTTATCTATCGAGTGCTTTACCGGTAGTTTATCAGAACGGTTTCGTGAGCGCAGATTTCGCAACAGCAGCGAATATCCTGTTTATAATTGGGTTTCTTATTTCAACCCTTGCCCTGATTGATTTAGGTTATTCATTTGGTGTTTCACCATGCTGTAGAACCAGAATAATGACTGGTCTCTATAGTCACTGCAAGCATCCGATGTACCTAGGTTACATCATTGCAGAAGTCGGAATGATAATTGTATGTCCCATTCCTAACTTCTTAATTTTCATAATTTCCGCAAATCTCTATTTATTAAGAATGCGGGCTGAGGATCAACTCTTATCAGGACTTTCAAAATGATCATCCTAATAGATAACGATAAATTCGTAAGACTCAGCTGGTCCTTGAAAGCTAAAAAACAAAAAATGGACTTCCAGGGATTTTCAAGTGTGGATGAATTCCTATCCTACGCCTCTATATTTCCCCGGTCTTCAACAATCTATATCGACTCAAACTTAGACTTTGGTCAAAAAGGTGAAATCGAGGCAAAAAAGCTCAACGCTCTAGGATTTACTGAAATCCACCTCTGCACCGGTTATGAAGACATCGATATCCTAGCTACCCCATGGATAAAGAGCATCGTAGGTAAGAGCTGTCCTTTTTAGCTCTTACAGAATCGCTTTCCCAATCGCATAGTAATCAAACCCATACTCCAGCACCTTCTTCGTGCTGTAGAGGTTCCGGCCGTCGAAGATCACCGGCGACTTAAGCCGTGACTTGATCTCCTCGAAGTCCGGAGCGCGGTACTGCTTCCACTCCGTGAGGATGAGGAGGCCGTCGGCGCCGTTGAGGGCGTCGTACTTGTTTTCGAACTGGTCGACCGGGATGCCCAATTTTACCATTAGGGCCTCGAAGTGGTCGGCGGCCTGCGGATCGTGGAAGCGGACCTTGGCACCGGCCTCGTGGAGGGCGACGGCGGTGTCGATCGCCGGGGTTTCGCGGATGTCGTCGGTGTTCGCTTTGAAGGCCGTGCCCCAGAGGACGAAGGTCTTGCCCTTGAGGTCGTCCTTGTAGTGCCTCTTGACCTTGCCGACGAGGTACTTCTTCTGTTCCTTGTTAACGAGCTCGACCGCTTCGACGATCTTGAAGTTGATCCCGTGCTCTTTGGCGGTGTGGACGAGGGCCTTCACGTCCTTCGGGAAGCACGAGCCACCGTAGCCCGGACCCGGATAAAGGAACTGGGTTCCGATCCGCGAGTCGGTCGAGATGCCGTGCCGGACCTCTTCGACGTCGGCGCCGACGATGTCGCACAGGCGCGCGACTTCGTTCATGAACGATATCTTCGTCGCGAGGAAGCAGTTCGCCGCGTACTTCGTCATCTCCGCGGAGATGTTCGACATGCGGATAGTCCGCTTGATCTGGCGGTTAAACGGCTCGTAGAGCTCTTCGATGATCTCGGCGGCCTCGTCTTCATGGGAGCCGATGATGATCCGCTCGGGCTTCATGAAGTCTTCCACCGCGGAACCTTCCTTAAGGAACTCCGGGTTGTTGACGACGAAGAACTTCTTATTGGTCTTGGACTTCAGGTGCTCGCGGACCTTGTTGCCGGTCCCGACCGGAACCGTAGATTTAACGACGACGACGGAGCCGTCCTGGAGGTACGGGGCGATCGAGTCGCAGGCGCCGAAGACGTACTTGAGGTCCGCCTGGCCGTCATCGGACGACGGCGTGCCGACGGCGAGGAACACGGCCTCGGCCTTCGTGACGGAGTGGTAGTCGTTGGCGAAGTGGAGGCGGCCCTCTTCGAAGTTTGAACGCATCAGTGCCTCGAGGCCCGGCTCGTAGATTGGGCACTCGCCCTTTTTCATTCTCTCGACCTTCGCTGCGTCGATGTCGATGCAGGTCACGTCGTGGCCCATTTCTGCGAAACAAGTTCCTGTTACAAGTCCGACGTAGCCGGTACCGATAATGCTAAGCTTCATTAAAACGCTCCGATAAGAATGAAAAGTGGGGACATTTTAGGTTAGGAGGGGGAAAATTGAAAGAGAGAAAGGAGAAAACTATGGCGGTTTTGGTCTTCCTTTTCTTCGCCCTTTCGGCGTTTTCTCAGAGCTTCCAGTACCGGTTCGAAGGATCCTTCACGACCGCCGCGGGCCCGAACCCGGCCACCCCAACTACCGTTAATTACTCCGTAAACTGGAACGAAACGGCCACCGCCCTCCAGGGCGTATACCGTGACAATTACTTCTCCCGCGAGCCGCAGGTCGTCACCGGCACCGTCGGCGCCGCGGGGAGATCCTTCACAGTTATCCTGCCCGCGCCGGTCTACAGCGTCCGGCAGATCGTCGTCACCACCCCGCAGGTGGGCTCCGTCAGCGGCACCATCTCTACCACCGTCGTAACCCGCACCGACGTCGGCGGCGTGGTCGACGACCGCCCCGGGTTCGCGATGATGGAGACGCTCCCGGCGGCGACCGGCGGAGGCCCGGCCGACGTCAACGCTCCGTGCACCGTCGGCTTCGGAAGCCTCACGGGCCTCTGTGGCCTCTACGCCGGAACCGTCACCGAAGTGGTGGACAGCGCCAACCGCTGCGACCTCCTGGGCCAGGGAAGCCCCCGGCTCGAGCTCGCTCCGGACACCGTCTTCCGCTTCTACACGAACTACGTCCCCGGAGCTCCGAACCCGCCCCTGCACAACATCGGCGCGTT
>JBILTI010000183.1:0-4886 GCA_044371595.1 Bacteriovoracaceae bacterium | reverse complement strand
GATCTCCGACCTCGAATCCCGGCTCATGCACCTGGGCTTCCTCCACGGCGAAGTGATCCGGGTGACCCGGAAGGCGCCGCTGTTTCGGGAGCCGCTCCTGGTCGAAGTCCGGGGCCGTTCGGTGGCGCTCTCCTCGGAAGAGGCGGGCCTGGTCGAGGTGGAGGTCCTTCCGTGATCGCCCGGGTCGCTTTGGTCGGAATGCCGAACGTCGGCAAGACGGCCCTGTTCAACAAGCTCACGGGGAGCTTCCAGCGCGTCGCGAACTTCCCCGGCGTGACGGTCGAGAAGAAGACCGGCTGGGTGACCGAAAACGGCGCCCGGGTCCTCGAGGTCATCGACCTACCCGGGATCTATTCCCTCGACGCCACGACCCTCGATGAAAAGGTCACAAAGGATTTTCTCCTGAAAAAGGAGCGGGACGCCTCGGCCGACCTCTTCGTCCTCGTCCTCGACGCCACGAACCTCGATAAGTCGCTCTACCTCGCGCTCCAGCTCCGGGGCCTCGGCTATCCGCTGGTGATCGCGCTGAACCTCATGGACGAAGCGAAGAAGCGAAACCTCAGCCTCGATCTGGGGCGCTTCGCCGCAACGCTCGGCGCGGTCGTCGTTCCGACCAGCGCCGCCACCGGGGCTGGCGTCGCCGACCTGGTGGCGGTCCTGAAGACGGAGCTCGCCCGCGGCCGGCGGATCGAGCTCGCGGTCCCCGATAACGCCCAGAAGATCTTCCGGTCCCCGGCCTACGTGAACGGCGTCTTCAAAGAGATCGATCGGCTCCTCGACGAGGTGACTCTCACGAAGCTCCGGCCCGACACGTTCTCCGAGCGCGTCGACCAGCTGGTCCTTCATCCGGTCTGGGGCATCGTAACGCTCTTCCTTCTCCTGATCGTCATCTTCCAGACCCTCTTCTCGTGGGCCTCCCCGCTCCAGGAGCTGATCGAGGCGGGGTTCGCGGCGGCCGGCGCGTTCGCCGCGGCGACGATCCCGTGGCCGCTCCTCCGGAGCCTCGTCGTCGACGGGGTCATCAGCGGCGTCGGGGGCGTCCTGGTGTTCCTCCCGCAGATCGTCCTGCTCTTCTTCTTCATCCAGTTCCTCGAAGACCTCGGCTACCTGGGCCGCGCGGCCTTCCTCATGGATTCGTTCATGCGCCGGATCGGGCTCCCCGGGAAGTCCGTGATACCGCTCCTGTCGTCGCACGCGTGCGCGATCCCCGGAATGCTCTCGACCCGGGTCATCGACAACCACCGGGAGCGGCTGATCACGATGCTGGTCATTCCGCTCACCACCTGCTCGGCGCGGTTGCCGGTCTACGCTATCCTGATCGCGGCCATCATCCCCGACGTCGCCGTCGGCGGGCTCCCGTGGCTGCGGCTCCCGGGGCTGACCCTCTTCGGTCTCTACCTGCTCGGGTTCGGATCGGCGCTCGTCGTGTCCCTGGTGTTTAAGAAAACGCTCCCGCACTCCTCGCCTTCGATGCTTCTGATGGAGCTCCCACCGTACCGGATCCCGAAGGCGCGTAACCTCCTCCTCACCATGAAAAACAAGGCGACGATCTTCCTCAAGAAGGCCGGGGGAATCATCCTCGCGGTGAGCATCGTCATCTGGGTCCTCGTGACGTTCCCGCAGAACGACGGGGTGACGCAGATCGAACACTCCTACGCCGCGCAGATCGGCCGCCTCTTCGAACCGGTCTTCGCGCCGCTGGGCTTCGACTGGCGGATCACCACGGCACTGATCCCGAGCATCGGGGCCCGGGAGGTCGTCGTGAGCGCGCTGTCGCTGGTCCTCGCCGTCGACGGAGAAAACGAACGGGGGATGGCCGCCGCGCTCGTCTCGCAGTTCGGCCTCGGGACGCTCGTGGCGCTCCTCATCTGGTTCGTGTTCGCGCCCCAGTGCATCTCGACGTTCGCGGTCATGAAGCGCGAGACGAACTCGCTCCGCTGGCCCTTGGTTATGGTGGCCTACACGATGGCGCTCGCGTACCTCTTCGCGTTCCTCGCGCGCCAGCTTGTGGTTATTTTGTCTTAACTTGCTCCCACGGCTTCAGCTGCCAGACCGTCTCGACGACGGCGACCTCTTTCCCGGCGCGCTCGCGGATCACCGTCGTGAGGCGCTGGAGGTACCGGCCCTCGGTTTCGAGGCCCGCCCTGACCGCGGCGACGTCGATCTGGTCGGGCGCGCAGCGGGCCTCGAGGTCGACCCGGCCCTGGTACGTATACCGGACCGTGAGCTCGGCGAGGATCAGCCGGTAGCGGGTGATCCCGAAGGATGAGAGGAGTGCCAGGCCCGCGGCGTATTCGCCGACGGTCGCCATGGCGCAGGCGTGCACGCCGCCGAGGTGGTTGTGGTTCAGCTTCTTGTTCGGGAGCGCGACGGCCACCTCTTCCGGGCCCAGGCGCAGGATCTTGAAGCTGTGGGGGGCGTTGAACGGAATCCCGACCCGGAGGACCTTGTCGAGGGCGAGGACGTTCAGGGGCGTGGGGGTCGCAAGGAGCTTGTCAATCATCTGGTAAATGAGTTTCATGTGGTTACCCCAGCACGCGGTCGAGGTTCGCCCGCGCGGCCTCGAGCTCGATCTTGTAGCGCTCGACGACGGTCCGAATCGGCTCGACCTTCGTCGTGAACTCGATCGAGCTTCCAGCGCACCAGACGGTCTTGTAGGAGGCGCTGAACGCGGCCTTCTCGAGGAGCATCATGCCCTTGTAGTAGGTCACCATCTTCGCGTACTTCTTCAGCTGCTTGTTCTTGTTCAGGAAGCCCTCGATGAGGTTCTGGTCGGTGCCGATCTTCTTCACGTACGGCGTGTTGATCACCGTACACGGCGTCCCGGAGAGCTTCGTCGTGACGACGATGTCCTCGGCGCCGTAGTCGATGCACGCCTGCTTGTAGTCGGCCGTGACCCCGGCCTCGGTGGTGGCGATGAACGGGGAGCCGATCGAAAGGCCGTCGGCCCCGAGGGCGAGCATCGAGAGGATGCCGGCGCCGGTGCCGACCCCGCCGGCGGAGATGATCGGGATCTTGCAGGCCGCCTTGAGGGCCGGGACCAGGACCGAGGCGGGGAGATCGCCGCGGTGGCCGCCGGCGCCGGAGTTCACTGCGATCACGCCGTCGGCGCCGAGGTCCTCGACCTTCTTCGCGTAGGCCTCCTCGACGACGTCGCAGAATACCCGGATCCCGTGCTTCTTCGACTCGCGGATCACCTCTTCGGGCGAGCCGAGGGAGGTGATGAAGAACGACACGCCGAGGTCGAGGCACTTGAAGAGCTGCTTCCGGGCGAGGACGTTGGATTTGTTGACGATGAGGTTTACACCGAAGGGCCGCGATGTGCGGGCCTTGATGTCCTTGATCCCGGCCTCGAGGTCCTCGATCGTCCGGAAATTCAGGGCCGGGATGCAGCCGGCGATCCCGCTCTCCGCGGCCGCGACGATCATGTCGGCGTTCGTGACGAGAAACATCGGGGCCATGATGATCGGTAGGTCGATTCCCAGCATCTCCGTAAGGGGGGTTTTCATGGTGCTCCTCGGGCGCCCGGCGGCTTTCCGTGTAAGGTTAAGTCATAGAACTTTTGCTTTCGTTCAAGATTATTCTATGGGTTAATTGTAGCAATCATTTTTCGTAGCAAGGATGGAAAAAATGAAAAAAATGACTGGACTAGTGGCGCTTTCTTTCTCCATGGCGGCCCTGGCCACTCCCGCTTCCCAGTGGCTCACGGTCGACAACCAGGTGCTGGCAAAGATCCGTCCAAAGCTCGACAAGTCCGTCCGGTCGGTTTACTCCGCCGAGGGCGCCACCGTAGTGAGCCTCTCCGCGCGGGAAGTGGAGCAGCTTTCCCACGTTATCCACCACGAGCTCCACCGCTGCGGCGGCTTCATCCAGCACGAGTCCCGGGACGCCGCGATCGAGGCCCTGACGTCACAGGGTGACCTCCACTTCGCCAAGCGCGCCGTGTTCTCCGATTATTCGATCGACCAGCAGTCGCTCGCGGCGCCGATCGTCTCCCGGGTCGAGGAACGCTCGATCCGGGAGACGATCGTGAAGCTCACCGAATTCAATACTCGTCACTATAAGTCCGACACCGGGGTCAAGTCCTCGGAGTTCATCCGCGACACCTGGGCGAACCTCGCCAGGCGGCGGAACGACGTCACCGTCGAGCTCTACAAGCATCCCCGCTGGCCTCAGGCGTCGATCATCATGACGATCCCGGGCTCCGAGCGGCCTGACGAAGTGGTCATCGTGGGCGGGCACGCGGATTCCATCGCGGGAATGTTCGGGGGCGGCAACAGCCGGGCCCCGGGGGCCGACGACAACGCGTCCGGGATCGCGACGATCACCGAGACCATCCGGATCCTCATGGACGCGAACTTCAAGCCGAAGCGGACGATCCAGTTCATGGGCTACGCCGCCGAAGAGGTCGGCCTCCTCGGGTCCAAGGAGATCGCCTCGAGCTACAAACAGAAGGGGACGAAAGTGGTCGGCGTAATGCAGCTCGACATGACGCTCTTCAAGGGCACAGTCGACAAGGACATCGTCATGATGTCCGACTTTACCAATGCCGCCCAGAACGAGTTCCTCGGCAAGCTCATCGACGAGTACGTTAAGGTCCCCTGGGGCTACTCTCGCTGCGGCTACGGCTGCTCGGACCACGCCTCCTGGACCGCCAACGGGTATCCGGCGTCGATGCCGTTCGAATCCACCATGGAAGACATAAACGGGAATATCCACACGGGCCGTGATACGTTAGAAACTGCTGGCGGTAATGCACAGCACTCTGTTAAATTTGCTAAACTAGCCACGGCCTTCGTCGTGGAGTTAGGGAATTAACAGGAAGATAAATAATTTTGAGTAATGAAATCCGGTCCTTGTACGAGGACATCCGTGCCAATCTAGAT
>JBILTI010000392.1:0-2957 GCA_044371595.1 Bacteriovoracaceae bacterium | reverse complement strand
ACGTCGTCGGCGACCTCTTCGGCGAAGGGAAGATGTTTCTCCCGCAGGTCGTGAAGTCGGCGCGGGTCATGAAGAAGGCCGTGGCCTACCTCCAGCCGTACATCGAAGCGGAGAAGACCGGAAAGGTCATCCAGCGCGCCGGCAAGATCCTCCTCGCCACCGTCAAGGGCGACGTCCACGACATCGGCAAGAACATCGTCGGCGTGGTCCTCGGCTGTAACAACTACGAGGTCATCGACCTCGGCGTGATGGTACCGGCCGAGCGGATCCTCGAGGAGGCCAAGAAACAGGACGTCGACGTCATCGGCCTCTCGGGCCTCATCACGCCGTCGCTCGACGAGATGGTCCACGTCGCGAAGGAGATGGAGCGGCTCCGCTTCTCCGTCCCGCTCCTGATCGGCGGGGCGACGACGTCCCGGGTCCACACGGCCGTGAAGATCGACCCGCACTACCACGGGACGGTCATCCACGTCGCCGACGCCTCCCGGGCGGTGCCGGTGGTGGAGCGGTTCCTTAACGATAACACAAAAGCGAAAGCCTTCGAGGAACAGAAAGCCGAGTACGTGAAGATGCGCGCGGCCCACGCCGCGGCCCAGAAGGAAGAGAAGTACCTGACCCTCGCCGAGGCCCGGGCAAACCGGGTGAAGATCGACTGGGGCGCGACGGAGATCCGGCGGCCGGCGAAGCTCGGCGTGACGGTCCTCAACGACTACCCCCTCGCCGAGCTCGTTCCGTACATCGACTGGACGCCGTTCTTCATGACCTGGCGGCTGCGCGGCGCCTACCCGGCGATCTTCGACGACGCGACGTACGGCGAGGAGGCGCGGAAGCTCTTCGCCGACGCACAGGCGCTCCTGAAGGAGATCGTTAGCGATAAATCTCTCCGCGCCCGCGGGGTCTTCGGAATCTTCCCGGCGAACGCCGTCGGCGACGACGTCGAAGTCTACGCCGTCGAGGAGAAGATCCACGAGTGGAGCTGCGACAAGCACGGGAAGCACGCGAAGACCGTCGCCGTCGGGAACGCGAGCAAGGTCCGGGCCGTCCTCCACATGCTCCGGACACAGCGGCAGATGGAAGAGGCCGGGTCCGCGAACCCGGCGCTCTCGGACTTCGTGGCGCCGAAGGAGACAGGAAAGCTCGACTACGTCGGCGCCTTCTGCGTGACCGCCGGGGTCGGCCTCGACGACCTCTCCCGGAAGTTCGAGCGCGAGCAGGACGACTACAACGCCATCCTGGTCAAGGCGCTCGCCGACCGCCTTGCCGAGGCCTTCGCCGAGCGCCTGCACGAGCGGGTCCGGAAGGAGTACTGGGGGTACGTTCCGACGGAGACGCTCTCCCGGGAAGACATCATCCGCGAGAAGTACCAGGGGATCCGGCCCGCGCCGGGCTACGCCGCCTGCCCGGACCACCTCGAAAAGAAAACGCTTTTTAATCTCCTCGACATCGAGAAGAATATCGGGGTGTCGCTCACCCACTCGATGGCGATGGTTCCGCCGTCGTCGGTGTCCGGCTGGTACTTCGCGCACCCCGAGAGCCGGTACTTCAACGTAGGCCGCATCGGCCGCGACCAGCTCGAGGACTACGCGCGCCGGAAGGACGTGAGCATAACGGAAATGGAAAAATGGCTGTCGGCCAACTTGTTCTAAAAGGGAAATATGGCAAAGGTTACTGATCACATTAAGACCGCGAAATCCACCCTCTTCTCCATGGAGATCCTCCCGCCGAGCACCGGCGAGAGCATCCAGAAGCTCTTCGAGAACATCGAGCCGCTCATGGAGTTCAAACCGAAGTTCATCGACGTGACCTACCACCGGGAGGAGTACGTCTTCAAGAAGATGCCGAACGGCCTCCTCGAACAGAAGTCGATCAAGAAGCGCCCGGGGACGGTCTCGATCTGCGCGGCGATCATGCACAAGTACCACGTCGATACCGTTCCGCACATCATCTGCGGCGGCTTCACCAAGGAAGAGACCGAGTACGCCCTCATCGACCTGAACTTCCTCGGGATCGACAACGTCCTCGCTCTGCGCGGGGACTCGATCAAGGGCCAGAAGACGTTCGAGCCGTCGCCGGGCGGGCATACGTTCGCCTCGGACCTCGTCTCGCAGATCCACTCGATGAACAAGGGCGTCTACCTCTCCGAGGAGCTCCAGAACCCGACGCCGACGAACTTCTGCATCGGCGTCGCCGGCTACCCGGAGAAGCACTTCGAGGCCCCGAACCTCAAGACGGACCTGAAGTTCCTGAAGCAGAAGATCGCCGCCGGGGCCGACTACGTCGTCACGCAGATGTTCTTCGACAATAAGAAGTTCTTCGAGTTCGTCGACAAGTGCCGGGCCGAGGGGATCGACGTTCCGATCATTCCGGGGATCAAGCCGATCACGTCGAAGTCGCAGATCTACAACCTTCCGCGGAACTTCTACATCGACATGCCCGACGACCTCATCGACGCGCTCGACCGTTGCCGCTCGGACAACGAGGTCAAGGCCGTCGGGATCGAGTGGGCGATCGCGCAGTCGAAGGAGCTGATGGAGAAGAAGGTCCCGTGCCTGCACTTCTACTCGATGGGCAAGTCGACGGCGATCCACCAGATCGCGTCCAAGCTCTTCTAGCCCTTCGGGCAGGTAACGCAGCCGGCGTCTTTCTTCTTCGAGAGTTCCCGGAGTTCTTCGACCTTGCGGTAGAAGAACTCGGTAACCTTTTTCCCCTGATCGTTGTCCAGGAGCCAGGCGAGCTTCGAGACGCCGGGGAGCGTCCGGACGAGGAACTCGACGACGTCGGGGCCCGCGAGGACCGCCCGATCGGCGGTGACGAGGTGAACCCGCTCCAGGCAAGCGGTCTGGTCAAGCTCCGGAAACTCCCGGTAGACCTCCGGATCGCGCGCCGAGACAAATGTTAGATTTCCATCAAGATGCTCTAACCCCTGCTTAAACCGTAGGCAGAGGGGGCAGTCCGGG
>JBILTI010000182.1:0-4921 GCA_044371595.1 Bacteriovoracaceae bacterium | reverse complement strand
GTGAAGACCGAGAACGTCGACGAAGTCTGGGTCCCCGGCGCCTTCGAAATTCCGGTCGCCGCCCTCGCCCTGGCCGAGAGCGGCCGCTACCACGCGGTCATCTGTCTCGGCGCCGTCATCCGCGGCTCGACGTCGCACTACGACTACGTGTGTTCGGAGACCGCGAAGGGCATTTCCCACGTCTCTCTGAAGACGAAGGTTCCGGCGATCTTCGGCGTGGTCACGACGGATTCGATCGAACAGGCGATCGAGCGGGCGGGGACGAAGGCCGGCAACAAGGGCTGGGACGCGGCCATGGCGGCGCTCGAAATGGGAAACCTCCTGCAGAAGCTCCAGTCGCGGTAGCTAGAGCGGGATCTCGGGCCTCTCGGGGGCCGCCATCTGGCTGCCGACCCGATCCTCGATCAGCGCCCGCGGCTTGCGGTCGGGATCGAGCTGGTTAAGGTACGTTCCAATCGCGAGAACCAGGAATAAAATTAAATATGCTACTGGATTCATATACGCCTCTACGAAGTTCTTGATAATTATCCTTCAAAAACCCGTTTGACACTAACAGTCATTTTAGATAATCGCTTTATAAGTTTGCCAAAAGGTTAGCTTTTGACTAAGATTCCCATCTCTCAACATCGTGAGGAAGCAGGCTCCCTGTTGGAGATTCATTATTATTGTTTCCTGCTAAATGCCTAAAGGAGAAATTTATGGCAAAAATCGACATGGGGCGTGCGCGCTTCAAAATTCAGCGTCGCCTCGGCGTTGAACTTCCGGGTCTCGGAAAGGCCGGAGCTCTCGAAAGAAAACCTTACGGCCCGGGCCAGCACGGGATGCAGCGGAAGAAGCTCTCGGACTATACCGTCCGGCTTCTCGAGAAGCAGAAGGTTATGTTCAACTACGGTCTCCGCGAGTCTCAGCTCCGGAACTACGTAACAAAAGCGAAGAAAGTTAAGACCGCCTCTTGGGTGGACACGATGATCATCGCCCTCGAATCACGGCTCGACAACGTCGTCTTCCGTGCCAACTGGGCACCGTCGACGCCGGCCGCTCGACAGATGGTTTCGCACAAGCACATCAAAGTTAACGGTAAGACCGTCAACGTCCCGGGCTACCAGGTTCAGCCGGGCGACGTGATCGAGATCTCCGATAAGGGCGCCAAGTCTGGAAACTACCTCCAGGCGAAGGTTCGTCCCCGGATCTCTTCTGTTCCGGCGTTCCTCACGAAGGAAGCTTCCGGCGAGAAAGAGAAGGTAAAGATGGTCGCACGGCCCCTCGCCGAAGACATTCCGTTCGCCTTCGAAAAGCGTCTCGTGATCGAGTACTACTGGAAAGTTAAGTAATCCCTCCGGTCCTCCGGAGATAAGAGAAGGGCCCAGATCAATCCGGGGCCCTTTTTTTATTTCTTCAAAATCTTGAGCTTATTCAGAGCCTTCTCCGGAACTTCGATTGCGAAGCTCTTGCCTTGCTTGATCACGAAGTCCTTCGGAAAGACGGCGCGCGGAAGAAAGTAGATCTGGTTTTCCGAATCGATGACCTTGACCTTACTGTCGCTGAACTCGTTGCCGATTTTTCCCCGGATGAAGACGTCCCGGCTCGCGTCGGCGGCCGCCAGGAAAGAGAAGAGAACGACGAGGACATAGTTCATGTTATTGCTCCGATCCCTGACCCGAGAGGATGTTCTTTAAGCGCGGGGAAAGGAACTCGCGTCCCTCCTGCGGCGGCTTCTGCGAGAAGTAGCTCAGGTCCTTCGTGCAGTTGACGGCGTTCTGATCTCCGGGCCCGCAGTACTGAGGCCGGCACGTCGACATCCGGATGAAGCGGCCTTCGCCTTCGAGCTGGTCGCAGATGACGTAGCCGGTGCAGACGCGGGTCCGGGAGGTGCTGTTGCAGCCCGGGGCGCTGACGATCCGGCGCGGAAGATCCGTCACCCATTTGCACGTCGTAGGGTTGTAGTTCCGTGGACTGTTCTCCTGATCCGTGAGTCCCGTGCCGTCCGGGTTCGGGCCCCCGCCGCCGTCACGGTCGAGGAGCGTCTGGCACCGCTTCGGCGTCAGCGCCTGCCATTCCTCGAGGTGCCCGGAGAGCAGGATCGGCGTCTGGCCGTCGCGGGTCCGGCGGTTCGCCTGCTTGATCCGCCGGTCAACGAAACACGAACGGCCCGCGGCCGCTTCCCGGAGTTCGCGGATCATGTCGCTCGAGAGACAGAAGTCCGGGTCGCGCGGAAAGCGTCCACAGAATTCGCGGTGCCGTGTGAGAACCTGTTCGAGGTTCTCGTCGATCGCGCGGCGAACGGCGTCCCTATTCTGGGGCGTTATCGAGTCGCGGTCGTCTTGCGTCACGGACTCGATCCGCGTCGCGATTTCATTTTGAAGTTGTTCGAGTTCGGCCTCGAGCGCCCGCTTGGCCTCGTCGCGAGGATTCGACCGCTCGCCGCCGCCTTCGGTTCCGGCCGGGGTTGCGCCTTCAGTTCTGGAAGTCGTCCCGCCTCCGGTCCGGGTCGGAGTCCCGCCTTCGGCCTGGGTCGTAGTCCCGCCCTCGGTTCGGGTCGTAGTCCCGCCCTCGGTTCGGGTCGTAGTCCCGCCCTCGGTTCGGGTCGTAGTCCCGCCCTCGGTTTGGGTCGTAGTCCCGCCCTCGGTCCGAGTCGGAGTACCGCCCTGGGTTCCGGCGGAGGAGTTGCCTTGTGTTCCGGTGGTCGCGTCGCCGCGGTTTCCGCTGGGTGTACCACCTTCGGTGCCGCTCCCACCTGCCGTTACGGTAACGTCCTCTTCAGTCCCCAGGTTCGGAGATACGCCACCGGGTGTACTGCCGCCGGGGGTTCCCCGCCCGGGAGTATCCCTTCCGGGTGTCCCCGTACCTCCGGTGGTAGCGCCTCCGGGGGTACCACCGTTAGGGGTGACCGTCCCTTGATCGCCGCCGCGATCCGACGGAGTCGCGCCGGTCGAGGTCCCGGGTGGCGTGTCCGTCTGACCCGAAGGTCTCCGGAGTTCGTTCTGTCGATATTCGTCGGCCCGGCGACGGATCTCCTCCGCCGAAAGACCTTGCCGGAGCCAGGCGTTCCGTCGCTCTTCGACGCCCTTGGCGATCCGGACCTGCGACTGGAGGATCCGCCGCTCGTTAGTCGAGAGACAGTTCGTCGACGGAGTACGCCGGCAAAATTCCTGGTGCAGATCGACGACCCGCTGCTGATACTGGTCCCACGCCCGGGCGTGCTCGGGGACGAACGCGTCGTTGGGCTGCCCCGCGCGCCAGCTGACGCGGGCGCGGGCCTGCATGAGTTCGGTTTCGCGCTGCTCGTCGAGGGCGCGGAGCCGGGCCGCGAAGTCGTCCGCCGCGAGCGCCGTCGCGGGCAGGAGGAGCAGGATCGTAAGAAGCGTTCGCATAGTGGTCCCTTCGGATAAAGTTCAACCACTAGGCGTATCGGAGAACGAGGCGTGGAATGTAGAAAAACAAGCCCGAGTAAGTTAGTCGCAAGCACGGTTAAAGTCCGACGGCCGCGCTCTGGTCTTCCTCTACTGACGACTCCCTCCGCTCGAAAGCCGCTCGTTCAGCTGGGGCGAGACCGTGTCGCGGATTTCATCGCTGGGCCGCGAGGACGAAAAGTTCATATCCTGCGTACAGCGGACGGCGTCCTGGTCGGAGGCCCCGCAGTACTCGGCCCGACAGGTGGAGAGCCGGACGAACTTTCCGCTTCCTTCGCTCCGCTCGCAGCTAACGAAGCCGACGCAGATGCGGTTCCTGGTTCCGGTCGTACAGCCGGGAGCATTGATGATCCGCCGGGGAAGATCACCCACCCATTTGCAGGTATCAGGTCTTATGTTTCTAAGTCCGACCGCTGCGCCGGAGGCCGGGTTTGGACTCGGGTTCGGATTAGGATTCGGATTCGGAGCTCCGGTGGCCTGATCCGCCGGCCGCGGCGCTCGCACCCTGCCAAAATGCCGCGTGTCCTGGGCCAGGAGGCGGTTACAGTTCCCCTGTTGGCGGACCCACTGGAGGGCGTGATCGGTGAAGCTCAGCGAAAAGGCACGGCCCCGTCGGTCGTGTCCCGGCTCCGCCCGACCTTCCCAACGCTTAAGGAAACAATCCGAAGAGCCGAGTCGCTCATCGAACCGAAGCGCCGGAAGGCATTCCTCGCTCCGGGCCTGTCGACAGAGGACCTCGCCCCGCCGGCGCAGCTCCGCGACCCGCTGCCGGTACTGAAATTGCGTATCCTCGAAGTTATTGTGATCGAGCCGCGAGAGGACGCTCTCGTTGAGGACGCCGAAGAGGCGATCGATCTCCTCGACGGCGGCGGGCGGCGCCGACGCCGCCGCGTGGGTTGCGGTGAAGAGGAAGAGGAAGGAAAAAATTGCTTTTTTCATGGTTATGGTCCTCAGTCGTAACTATTTCTTAAGAAGCTTCACCTGGGCGAGGTGCTCCTCGGAAACTTCGAGCGTGAAGGCCTTGCCTTGCTTGATCTCGAAGTCCTTCGGGAACGCGGCCCGCGGCAGGAAGTAGATCTGGTTATCGGAGTCGACCACCTTGACCTTGGCGTCGTCGAATTCGTTACTGATCTTACCGCGGATGAAGACTTCGCCGCCGACGTCGGCGAGAGCGGTGGCGACCAGGAACACGAGGAGGAAGAGATGTTTCATGTTATCACCTATTGGGAAACGGCGGTACCGGCCCGCCGATTGAAGTCTGGAGAAACGGTGTCGCGGGTTTCGCCCTGCGGACGACTCGAGGAGTAGCCCGGGTCCTCGGTACAGCGAACCGCGTCCTGATCGCTCGCCCCGCAGTACTCGGCCCGGCACGTCGAGAGGCGGATCAGCCGCGGCCCACCGCCGCGTTGCTCGCATCTCACGAAGCCCGTACAGATGCGGTTCCGCGAACCGGTGGTGCAACCAGGAGCATTGATGATACGCCGCGGAAGCTCTGAGACCCATTTGCAAGA
>JBILTI010000181.1:0-4941 GCA_044371595.1 Bacteriovoracaceae bacterium | reverse complement strand
GGGCGAAATATTCACCCAGGAGTGCATTGTGTCAGAAGAGAATCTGAAGTCGATGGCCGATTTAGTGGCCCACGCAAAACATCGCGGTTTTATTTTTCAAAGCTCGGAGATCTACGGCGGACTCGGATCCTGCTGGGACATGGGCCCGCTGGGTGTCGAACTCAAGAACAACCTGAAGAGCGCCTGGTGGAGGGCCATGACCTACCGGGAAGACATCGATGGCGTGGACGCCGCGATCCTGATGCACCCGACGGTGTGGAAGGCCTCGGGCCACGTCGATAACTTTTCCGACCCGATGGTCGACTGCAAATCCTGTAAGTCGCGCTTCCGCGCCGATAACATCGACCTCTCCGCGCCGTGCCCGGTGTGTAAGGCGAAAGACTCCTACACCGAGCCGCGGATGTTCAACCTTATGTTCACGACGCACATGGGTCCGGTGCAGGACTCGGCGTCGGTGGTCTACCTGCGGCCCGAGACGGCCCAGGGGATCTTCGTGAACTTCCCGAACGTCCAGCAGACGATGCGCCGGAAGCTTCCGTTCGGCATCGCGCAGATCGGGAAGGCGTTCCGGAACGAGATCACGCCGGGGAACTTCATCTTCCGGACCCGCGAGTTCGAGCAGATGGAGATGCAGTACTTCATCAAGCCTGGGACCCAGGCCCAGGCGATGGAACAGTGGAAAGAACTTCGCTGGAACTGGCACCTCGAAAACGGTCTGCGGCCCGAGAGGCTCCGCTGGAAGAAGCACGAGGAGCTCGCGCACTACGCCGACGCCGCCTTCGACATCGAGTACGAGTTCGCCCACGGCTGGGGCGAGATGGAGGGGATCCACTCGCGCACCGACTTCGACCTCCGTCAGCACCAGGAGTACTCGAAGAAGAACCTCCAGTACGTCGACCAGATCGACGGCAACAAGAAATACCTCCCGTTCGTGCTCGAGACCTCGGTCGGCTGCGACCGCTGCATGCTGGCCCTAATGACCGACTCCTACCGGATCGAGTTCCCAGGTGACGCGGAGAAAGAGCGCGTGGTCATGCGGTTCAAGCCGACGCTCGCGCCGATCAAGGCCGCTGTGATGCCGCTCCTCAAGAAGCCGGAGCTCGAGGGCGTCGCGACGAAGCTCCTCCAGGAGCTCCAGCGCGACTTCAAGTGCGAGTACGACACGGCCGGCTCCATCGGCAAGCGTTACCGGCGGCAGGACGAGATCGGAACGCCGGCCTGCTTGACCGTCGACTTCGATACGCTTACAGATAATGCCGTCACTGTCCGGGACCGCGACACCATGGTCCAGGAACGCGTCTCCCTCGACCGCGTCCGCGGCTACTTAAAAGAAAAGTTCAATCTCTAAGGGGAAACCGAATGAAGAAATGGGTTTATAAGTTCTCTGCGGAACAGACCGACGGCAACAAGGACATGAAAAGCCTCCTCGGCGGCAAGGGCGCGAACCTCGCCGAGATGTGCGCGATGAAGCTCTCGGTTCCCCCGGGCTTTACGGTGACCACCGAGGCCTGCCTCGACTTCTACCGCACGAACAAAGAGATCTCGAAGGAGATCCGCGGCCAGGTCACCGAGGCCCTCGCCTGGGTCGAGGGCCTCACCGGCAAGAAGTTCGGCGACCTCGAAAACCCACTCCTTTTCTCCGTCCGTTCCGGTGCCCGGGCCTCGATGCCAGGAATGATGGATACGGTCCTGAACCTGGGCATCAACGACCGAACTGTGCTGGCGCTCGCGAAGAAGACCGGGAACCCGCGCTTCGCATGGGATTCGTACCGGCGCTTTATCCAAATGTTTTCGAGCGTAGTTCTCGGGGTGAATACGTCGCACCTCGAGTCGAACCTCGAGGACCTGAAGGAGGCCCGCGGGGTCCATGAAGACACAGCCCTCTCCGCCGCAGATCTTGAGGAGCTCGTTAAAGTCTACAAGACGGTTCTCCTTGAAGACCATGGCATCGTCTTCCCGCAGGAACCGATGGAGCAGCTCTGGCGCGCGATCGGTGCCGTCTTCGGCTCCTGGAACAACAACCGGGCCATAAAGTACCGCGAGATGCACAGCATTCCACACGACTGGGGAACCGCCGTGAACGTTCAGTCCATGGTCTTCGGGAACATGGGCGACACCTGCGCCACCGGCGTTTGCTTCACCCGCGATCCGTCCACGGGCGAGAAGAAGTTCTTCGGCGAGTTCCTCGTGAACGCCCAGGGCGAGGACGTCGTCGCCGGCATCCGGACGCCGCAGCCGATCAACGCCGGCTCGAAGAACGAGTCGAACAAGCACCACAAGACCCTCGAAGAGGTCATGCCGAAGGCCTACGCCGACCTCGTCGAGGACTACAAGATGCTCGAGCAGCACTACAAGGACATGCAGGACATCGAGTTCACGATCGAGAACAACAAGCTCTGGATCCTCCAGACGCGGAACGCGAAGCGGACCGTGAATGCGGCCCTTAAGGTTGCCGTCGACCTCGTGGCCGAAGGGCTCATCACCGAGAAGGAAGCGCTTCTCCGGATCCATCCCGAGGACCTGAACCAGCTCCTCCATCCACGCCTCGATCCGAAGGCGAAGAAGACGATCATCGCCACGGGCCTTCCGGCGTCCCCGGGCGCGGCCTCGGGCCAGATGGTCTTTACCTCTGCGGCCGCGGAGGAGTGGCACAAGAACGGCAAGAAGGTCGTCCTCGTCCGCGCCGAAACCTCGCCCGAGGACATCGGCGGGATGATCGCTTCTTCCGGCATCCTCACCGCCCGCGGCGGCATGACGTCGCACGCGGCGGTCGTTGCCCGGGGCATGGGCAAACCGTGCGTCGCCGGCTGCACGGCCCTCGTGATCAACGAAAAGGAAAAGACCCTCACTGTTAAGGGGAAGGTCTATAACGAAGGCGACGCGATCACCTTCGACGGTGCCAATGGCGAAGTCTACGATGGCGTCGTTCCGACTATCGAGGCGACGATCACCGCAGACTTCGCGACGTTCATGAAGTGGGCCGACGCCGTCCGTCGTCTTCGCGTTCGAACGAACGCCGACACGCCGGAAGACTCGAAGCTTGCCGTGCAGTTCGGTGCTGAGGGCATCGGCCTCTGCCGGACCGAGCACATGTTCTTCGCTCCAGGACGGATCCTTGCCGTTCGCGAGATGATCTTCGCGCAGACTGAGCGCGACCGTAAGAAGGCCCTCGACAAGCTCCTCCCGTTCCAGCGCTCAGACTTTGTCGGCATCTTCCGCGAGATGAACGGCCTTCCGGTCAACATCCGGCTCCTCGATCCTCCACTGCACGAATTCCTTCCGCACACTGAAAAAGATCAAAAGGAACTCGCCGACGTACTTGGCATCACGCTCAAGGCGGTGAAGGAGCGCAACGACGCTCTCCACGAGTTCAATCCGATGCTTGGTCATCGGGGATGCAGGCTCGCCATCACTTATCCGGAAATCTACCTGATGCAGGTCAGGGCGATAACTGAGGCGGCGATCGAAGCTGAGAAGGCCGGGATTAAGGTTCTTCCTGAGATCATGATCCCGCTCACCTCCGAGCTGAAGGAGTACGCCCTGATCAAGGACGAGTGCAAGGCCGAGATCGAGCGCGTCTTCGGGGAGAAGAACCACACCATAAAGTATAAGATGGGCACGATGCTCGAGCTCCCGCGCGCCTGCATCATGGCCGGTGAGATTGCCCGGGAAGCGGAGTTCTTCTCGTTCGGGACCAACGACCTGACGCAGACGACGTTTGGCCTTTCCCGCGACGACGCCGGTAACTTCCTCCCGAGCTACACCCAGCGGAACATCTATCCCCGCGACCCGTTCATCTCGATCGACCAGGCCGGCGTCGGCTTCCTCATGAAGCACGCGATCGGCGAAGGTAAGAAGACGAACACCGCGATCCATACTGGAATCTGCGGCGAACACGGCGGGGAGCCGCAGTCCGTGGAGTTCTGCCACAAGATCGGCCTTGACTACGTGAGCTGCTCACCGTTCCGGGTTCCGATCGCTAGACTTGCGGCCGCCCAGGCGGTGGTCCGCGCGTAGTGCCTAGAAGTAACTCCTTTCGTGAGACTTTGATCTTGCTTTGAACTTGCAACATCAAAGTCACCGCCTAATTGACCAGGGTAAATTATTCCCCATTTTGGACGGTTATGGTTCGGGATATACTATCCTAGAGTGATTTTACTCATTCTTAAGGAGCAGTAGATGTTTATGAGATTTTGGGGACGTTTTTTTGGAATAACCATTGCTTCATTGTTAGTAGCATCCGCTGCAGTGGCAATGACTCAGAAGCCGATGACCGCAGAAAAAGCACCACCTATTAAAAGAGCCATCGCTAATAGGGGCAGAACTACGCCTAACTTTACATTTTCTTATTGGCAAAGAGCTGCGCACTTCTACGGACAAAAAAATTATATTTCAATTTCCGAAGACAATATTATCTTGACAGTCAGGGAGGTAGGATATGGAGATGGTAACCTTTACACATTTAAGATAGGCAGATCGGGTGCAAAATCAGCCGGGTTTGATAACTTTGGAGACCTTTTCTCTGTGCTTACAAAACCAAAAGGTATTAATGTCAGTTGTGAAAGCAAATCTGTTAATGGTGATAAAAATGGTGATAAGCTAAATGTTTGTGAGAGATTATATTTAGAATATAATTATACTTATCATAATTAACCCTTTTTCGTTGGATTTCGCTTCAATGCATAACAGGTTTTGAAGCGAAACCCTTGAAAAGGTGAAAACCGCAGGATTATAAGCTCGGGTCTTTCCATTTCGACCTCCTTCGAGATTGGGTATCATAGGCAAGTGAAGATCCTTAAGAAAATTGTCTCCGCACTCCTGCCTTCGGGCCCCATGGACTCCGTTGGGGTCGGCGTCGTCGACTTCGCGGCGGGAACCTTCCAGGCGTTCGATGCGAACGTTGACGCGGGAAATGTCCACCTCAACGACGTCCCGGACATC
>JBILTI010000210.1:0-4553 GCA_044371595.1 Bacteriovoracaceae bacterium | reverse complement strand
TAGTTTTTTCAAACGCGGGCCCTTTCTACGTCAAACCAATGGTTCAAGTTTAACTTACGTCCGAATTTTGGTAAACATGGCCATGACCAGTCATAAGTTGCCAGAAGTGCTGGCCCCGGCGGGGTCCCTCGATAAGCTCAAGGTCGCCGTCCTCTACGGCGCGAACGCCGTCTACGTCGGGGGCCAGAAGTTCGGCCTTCGGACCGCGGCCGAGAACTTCACCCTGGACGAGCTCCGGGAGGGGGTCGCGTTCGCCCACGCCCGGGGCGCCAAGGTCTACGTGGTGCTGAACTCGTTCCTGCACGACAAGGACCTCGCGGAGCTCCCCGAGTTCGTGGCCTTCCTCGAAGCCATCGGAACCGACGCCGTCATCGTCTCGGACCTCGGCGTCGTCCGGACCGTCCGGGCGCACGCGCGGATCCCGATCCACGTCTCCACCCAGGCCTCGACGCTGAACGTCCACTCGGCGCTCCTCTGGAAGCGGGCCGGCGCGGGCCGGATCGTCCTGGGCCGCGAGGTTTCCGTGAAGGAGGCGGGGAAGATCCGCCGGGCCGCGGACATCGAGATTGAAATGTTCATCCACGGCTCGATGTGCATGGCCTACTCGGGCCACTGCGTGATCTCGAACTTCACCCAGGGCCGCGACTCGAACCGCGGCGGCTGCGCCCACTCGTGCCGCTTCGAGTACTCGCTCGAGGGCCTCGATTCGCTGGAAAAAAAGAAGGCCTTCTTCATGAGCTCGAAGGACCTCGAGGGTCTCCGCGTCCTCCCAGCCTTCATCGAGGAGGGGATCGACTCGCTCAAGATCGAGGGCCGGATGAAGTCCCACCTCTACGCCGGGACCATGGCGAAGGTCTACTCCGAGGCCCTGCACTTCTACGGGGAGCACGGCCACTTCCTCTCGGACCAGCTCCGGGAGTGGGAGGCCGAGCTCGCGAAGGTCTCGCACCGGTCGTACACCTCCGCCTCGCTCGTGGCGCCGGCAGGCCCAGACTCGATCTTCAACGAGCGCGAGAACACGGCCGACGGCGAGTGGCAGATGGTCGGCACCGTCGTCGAGGCGAACCCGGCGGCCGGGATCGTCCTCGAGGTGCGGAACGCCTTTAACCAGGGCGACGAGCTCGAAATCCTCCCGTTCCGCGGGCCCGCGGTCGCCGTCGTCGCCCGGGGGCTCACCGACCTCCGGCGCCTCCCGGTCGTCCGGACCAAGCCGACGACGCTCGTGCGGCTGCCGTTCGTCGCCGGCGTCGAGGCGCGGCACCTCGTGCGCCAGAGGATCACGACATGAGGCCCACGACCTACGCGCGGTCGCTCCACGACCTGAACCTCCTCCGGGACCAGGGCTTCCGCGAAGTCATCCTCGAGCCGAAGGCGCTTTCGCGCTTCGGGAAACTTTCGACCGACGAGTACGTCGCCCTCTTCAACCGCGCCTCCGAGCTGGGCCTCCGGGTGCTCCTCGAATGGGACATACTCATGACCGAGGACGTTTTTGAGGCGAAGGTCGAGGTCCTCCGGGAGCTCCTCCCTTACGCCGACGCGCTCCGGGTCCAGGACCCGGGGGCCCTCCAGTGGGCGCTCACGGAGACGCGGAAGCCTCTCCAGTTCATCGCCGAGAACGGAAACCATAACCGCGCGGCCCTCGAGGGCTGGATCGACCTCGCCGGAGGCCGCCTCGAGCGTATCGTCCTCTCGATCGAACTCGCCAAGGCCGCGATCCAGGACTACGTCGAAAACCTCAGCGTGCCCTGCGAGCTCCTCGGGTTCGGCCGGATCCTTCTCTTCTACACGCCCCGGCCCCTCCTCTCGGCGCTCGTCCCGGAGCGGATCGCCCAGAACGCGGAGCTCGCGGCCCTCGGGGAGAGCGAAGAGTCGCCGCACAAGGGGTTCCCGATCGTCGAGAACTCTCACGGGACCTTCATGTTCCACATCAAGGAGTTCTGCCTCCTGGACTTCGCCGCCGACCTCCGCGACGCGGGCCTCGGCTTCTTCCGGATCGACCAGCGGTGGGAGGCACCGCCGAAGGTCGCCGAGATCGCGGCCCTCTTCCGGAGCTTCGACGCCGCGGCCTTCGAGCGCTTCAAGGCCGAGTACTCCCAGGACCTCATGCGCGGTTTCTACCTCGTGAACAAGACCGACGTGCTCTTCCCGAAGCTCAAGAACTCCCGGTTGCAGCAGCGGGAGGGGAACTACCTCGGGGAAGTCCTCGAGGCGGAGAAGGCCTCGCACCTCGCGATCATGGTGAAAAACCCGCGGGGGCTCCGGGCGACCGACCAGCTCCGGATCATCCACCCCAAGGGCCAGGTGATCGAGGCGAAGGTCTATTCGCTCAAGAACCTAGCGCTCGAAGACGTGACCGAGGCCCCGGCCGGTAGCGTCGGACTCGTCCAGTTCGTCGGCGGGGTCTGGGTCAAGAGCCAGGTCTACTTCGTAGACGGCTAGTCGCGGACGGTGAGTCGCGGACCTCGGGTCCCTCGACGGCGTCGGACAGGTCATCGAGGTCCTCTTCGGTGAGGGCTTCCTTCTGTAGGAACTCGTCGAGCTCGGGAGAGTCTTTCCCGTACTCTTCGGCCACCGCGAGCGCCCGGGCCTGCACCTTGTTTTCGGCGTCCCCGTCCCGCGGCCGACGCCGGTGCGCCGGCGAGGAACACGCCGAGGAGGAGGACCCTCACCCCCCGGCCTACCACAAGCTGCTCCAGACGATCACGTTGTTCAAGTCCACGATCTGAAGTTCGTTGGTGTTGATCCCCAGCAGCGGCCCGCCCGCGGTCCTCGACTACCAGATCGTCGTCGATCCCTGGTAGAGGACGAGGTTTCCGTCCGGTTGGAAGTGGGCGACGCAGCCGACGGCGCAGTCCTGGGTTCCGGTCCCCGTCTGCCAAAGGGTCCGGCCGGTCGCCGATTCCACGAGCGTCAGGTTCCCGTTGGTCCGGTAGATCAGGGTCAGCGGCTGCGAGCGGCGCGTTTTGCCCTCGCGGAGGAGGAGGTTCCCGGAGGTGAACTCGAGGTTCGCCGGGAGCGGCGCCGTCGACGGCGCCGGCGGCTTGATCAGCGCGCCGGCCGGAAGCGGTTCCGCGAGGTTCAGCGGGAACGCGTAGACCATCGGCGAGCTTAAGCTAAGGAGGAACGCCTTAAGGTCCTCGCGGTCCTCGGGAGAAAGGTCGATGGGCCTGATCTCCGGATCCTTCGTGACGCCGTTACCGGGGCCCGCGCGGACGTAGAGTTCGAGGACGTCATCGAGGGTCTTCGCGGCGCCGTTGTGGAAGTACGGCGCGGACTTGTCAAGGTTCCGGAGGCTCGGGGTCTTGAACTTGAAGAGGTTTCGTGGGTGAGTTCGTCGGTGAAGTTCGTGCCGTTGTGGCAGGCCGCGCAGCGGGCCTTGCCAAAGAAGAGGTCTGCGCCGCGCTTCTCGGCGGCGTCGAGGGTGCCGTGGTCGAAGTCCGACTTCCCGGAGGTGATCGAGTTCACGAAGGCGCCGAGGGCCTCCTGGACGTAGATCGCGTTCGGGTCGCCTCCGAAGACCGTGCGGAACCGCGCCCTGTAGGACGGGTTGTTGTTCAGGGCCTGGACGACGCTATCGGGGCTGACGCCCATCTTGATCGGATGCCCGACGGGGCCCCAGGCCTGGTCGACGGCTGACGCGAACTTCCCGGTCCAGCCCTGCCGCCGGCCCGTCTCCCGGTTCGTCAGCGTCGGAGAATGGAAGTCGATTCGCGGCGGTCTTCCTCGTCGTCGGCATCCGCTCGCCGGTCTTCAACCTCGCCGAAGGCTTCCAGGTCGCCGGCGTGCTCCTTCTCCTCGGCGCCCTGATCCCCCTGGCGCGACCGGCCCCCGAACTCTCGCAACCCCTTCGTGATCATGACGAGCTACAAGCTGCGGCTCTGCCTGATCTTCGCGCGCCTCGTGCTCTTCGCCTGCGGCGTCGCGTTCACGTGCGTGAACATCCTCTTCGACGTCCGCTTCGTGGCCTCGCCGATCCTCTACTTCAATGTGCTCCTGTCGCTGGTCCTCGCGTCCCTCGGGTTCCTCGTGGGCCTCTTCGTCTACCACCGGATCTACGGCCCGATCTATGCTATCAACCGCTACTTCAAGGGCCGCGAATGCAACCGGCCCTTCGAACTCCGCGACAGCGTCGCGCACCTCCGGAATCGCGACTAGGGCCCCCGCTCCCAAACCCAGTACGTCACCGCGAAGCCTCCGTTCCGGAGCCGCCGCTGCGTAAGCAACCGGTACCCCGGCGCCGACCGGAAGAGGTCGTCCAGGTCGCTCGGGAGGACCCAGCCGAAGCGCTTTGGCCGGTCGACCGTGAGGAACTTCTCCCACGCCGCGCGGAGGAAGCTCCCGCGCTTGCCGTCGATCTTGATCCGCTCGCCGTAGGGCGGGTTACAGATCATCACGAACTCGCCATCCGGGGACAGGGGCCCGGCGAGGGCGTCGGCGACGCGCAGGTCGAGGTCCGTCTCCGCGGCGACGCGCCGGAGGAGCTCGCCGTTCGCGTCGTAGCCGACGACGGCCCTCACCGGCAGCTTCGTCGTCACAAGCGGCATGCGCACGAG
>JBILTI010000322.1:0-3460 GCA_044371595.1 Bacteriovoracaceae bacterium | reverse complement strand
CCCGATGAAACTGCTCGCCGGCCTCTTCTATCTCGTCGCCACCAGCATGACCCCGGTGCCGGAGTCGATGATCGAACGGCACCGGTGCGTACCGAAGGCGGAGATTTCCTGCATCGTCGATCTGCCGTTAGTCTGTCCGCCGGGGTACCTCGACGGGTGCGTCACCCGGGAAACCCGGACCCACCAGTGCCTCTCCGTCGAAGAGGGCCCGCCCTGTGACCTGGAGATGACCCTGAACTGTCCGCGGAACTTCATCGACGGGTGCGTAACCCGGGAAACCGCGGTCCACTTCTGCGTCCCGGTCCGGGGGGGACTATGCCGACCCGGTCGGAGCTTTTCTTGTCCGTCGGGGTTTGAAGACTCCTGCGCCCGGTGATACGCTTTTCAAATGACTAAGACTGGTGTGATCGAAGGTTTTTTCGGCCCGAAGTGGCCCCGGGAGGCGCGGCTCAGCTACGCCCCGTTTCTGGCCCGCTACGGCGGCGACTTTTACATCTACGCTCCGAAGCAGGATCCGCACCTACGGAAGCAGTGGCGCGACCCGTGGGATGAAAGCTACCGCCGGACCCTGGACGACCTCCGACGGACCTTCCAGGCGAGCGGCGTCCGCTTCGGCGTTGGCTTCAGTCCCTTCGGGCTCGGTTCGGAGATCAGCGCTGCGGATCGGACCGCTCTGATGGAGAAGCTCTCCGCGCTCCAGGACCTTGGCGTCGACCTACTGGGCCTCTTCTTCGATGACATGCCGGTGACGCCGAACCTCGCCCGGACCCAGATCGACGCCGTGAACTTCGTGCGCCAAAGCTTCCGGGGGCAGATCGTCTTTTGTCCGTCGTACTACACGCCGGATCCGATTCTCGACAAGGTCTTCGGCCCCCGGCCACCGGGGTACCTCGAGGAGCTGGCCGAGGGGATTCCGTCCGCCGTTGCGATCGCCTGGGCGGGCCCCAAAGTGATCTCTCCGGATATCGACGTGTCGCACTTGCGGGAGACGGCGGCGCTCTTGAAGCGATCACCCTTCCTCTGGGAAAACCTCTACGCCAACGATGGCCCGAAGAACTGCAAGTTCCTGAAGCTTCGGCCATTCACGGGTCGAAGCGCCGACGGCTTCCGCCACACCGAGGCCATCGGTCTCAATCTCATGAATCAGCCGGAGCTTTCGAAGATCCTCTTCCTCTCTTCTCAGCTGGTGATCGCGGGAAAGGAGGTCGACGCCGAGGCCGCGCTCCGCCGGGCGATCGGAGAACTCGCGTCCCCGGAGTTCGGAGACTTTCTCCTCCGGAACCGGGACACGTTCTTCATCCGGGGCCTCGACGCGCTCCGGCCCGCGGAGACGGAGAGGTTCCTGCGGGAGCTCGCGTCGTTTCCCGACCCGGCCGCCCGCGAGGTCGCGGACTGGCTCAACGGTAGCTACACGGTCGGCCCGGAGTGCCTCACCGATTAGTAGCGACGCATGCACCTCTTGCTCGGAATCGAACTTCCTGACGAGCTCAAGGACTTCGTTTGCGCGGCGCTCGCTCTCGCCCGGCGCTCCGCCAAGGTGTGGGAAGAGCCGCACGATTATCACCAGACGCTTCTCTTCATCGGCGAGGTCGCGCCCGACGTCGCCGCGCGGATCGAAGCGCGGCTCGCGACGTTCGACTTTCGACGCTTCTGGCTCACCCTCGGAGAGTTTCGCTTCTTCAATCGCCGGGTCCTCCACCTCGGCTTCCAGTATTCCCCGGAGCTCACGGCGCTCAAACGCGCCGTCGACGACCACTTCGCCGATTGGGGTCGGACCGGGGAGAAGCCCTTCGTTCCCCACGTCACGGTGAAGCGCTGGCAGCTCTACGAGTACGAACAGCTCGTGGGGTCACTCGGCGCGCTCGAGCTGCCGGGGAAGCAGTTCGAGGTGCGATGTCTCTCTCTTCGAGTCCCAGCGGCACGAACTAAACAGAAAATACCACGTCGTCGGCAGAAAACTGTTGAATCTCTGATCAGTTTCCAATCATTTTTATCGAAATCGTCTCGGCCGGGCGTTTTCGCTTTATTTCTTAAGGCGCTCTTACGATAGAATCTTTTGCCATGAAACGAAAGAACCGTCCGCCCCAGATCTCCGTCGATAAAGTTTTTTATGCAGTCGTCCTCTCGTGGGCGACGGTTCAGTGCGTTCTCCTGCTCTTGAGCGAACTCTGACGGCGACGCGGGAGTCGCACCGGTGAGAAGTGGGGTAGAGTGGCCCCCATGCGACCGCCGGCGCTCCTCCTCTTCGTCCTCCTCGTCTCCTGTAGCACCTGCGACCGAAGCCCGATGGAGTCGCGCTACGCCGTCTACGATCGGGACGGGAACCGGAAGCTGACGATCGACGATCGGATCCCCTACCGCGCGACGGTCACGATCCCCGGAGCTCCCGCGGTGCGGGCCCGCGGTCCCTACAAGATCTCGAACCTCGCCCAGGAGCTGGCGCTCCGGGAGAAGTCCGGTCTCGCGCTCGATCCCCAGCGGGTGGCCGAGAATCCCGTTGACCGGATCTCGCGATCCATCTCGGAAGGATACTGGGACGGGCTCACCCGCCGGCTAGACCGGAGCTCCTTCGCGGCGATCCTGCACGATCCGAAGGTCAAGGCCGATAAGTGCTACCTCTACGTCCGGGGTGTTCCCTTCGTCGTCCCGGGCGGGCGCTTCAACGAGCTCTACGGCCGGGACAGCTACTTCCACGTCCTCGGAACTCTCACCGACGGTCGGGGCGACCTCGCGCGCGGAACCGTCGATAATCTGGTCTACGAGATCACCCACTACGGAAAGATCCTGAACGCCAACCGGACCTGCTACCTCACGCGGTTGCAGCCGCCGTTTCTGGGGCCCGAGCGCCGGACGCCGCTGGGCCTCTCGCGCTACGGGGGCTTCGCCCGCGGGGTCCAGCCCGAAGTCGAGCCGGGGCACTTTGACCACGTACTAGGGCCCGCGGCCCGGCGCTACGGCCTCACGATCCCGGAGCTCACCGATCGCCTTAATCAGGCTCAGCTCCGGGATCCCGGTCTCGAGGAGTTCTTTCTTCAGACCGGGCCGTCCGCGAATCCGGATACGATACGACCTACCGCTGGCGCGTGGGAACCGAGGGTCGGGCGTCGGACTTCGTGACCGTCGATCTGAACGCGCTCCTTTACCGGTATGAGCTCGACCTCGCGCACCTCCTCCGGGAGCACTTTCGGAGAAGCTTCGCTGGGGCGATGGCCACCGAGTTCCGCGCGGCGGCCCAGCGGAGGAAGCACCTGATCCGAAAGTACCTCTTGGATCCGAAGGAGCGGATGTTCTTCGATTATAACTGGCGCGCGAGGACGCGCTCGTCCTACTTCAGCGCGACCGCCCTCTACGCGCTCTGGGCGAGCGCCGGTCACGGGCGCGCGGCGACCGGAGGACGGTCCCGGGGGGCCCTCTCCGACGCCGCGGGCGAGCGGCAGGAGGATCATCCCTACGGGTGGGC
>JBILTI010000270.1:0-3937 GCA_044371595.1 Bacteriovoracaceae bacterium | reverse complement strand
CCATCCGGATCGTAGTGCTCTACCCCCACTGGGACTGGTGGGGATAATCGGGGCGCCAGTAGCAGCCCAAGAACGGCCCCCAGATCCGCCGGATCATGGAATTCGTCGAAGCGCTCCGGACGAGAGCTCTCGGGAAGCGTCACGAGAAGGGTCTCCGTCGCGTCGAGCGCGTCCGTTCGGAGGGGGGGGCGCGACGGCGAGCGGCGAGCTGGCAACGAAGAGGGCGGTGATCAATAGCTTTCCCGCGGTTGGTCTCCGGGAAAAAAATGTACCGCCCCTAATAATTCTGAAATCTCATCGGGTAAAGCCCGCGCGGAAATTGCTTTAGTGCTCGAGGAAGAGGTGAGTCCAATAAATCTTGCCGGTTGCGCTCCGAAAATGGCCTAAACCTGAATTTGTAGCACCTGCCGACTCGATATTGCTACGGTGGCCCGGAGAGTTCACCCAGGACGAGAACACCGCTTCGGGGGACGTCTGTCCCCCGCCTCGTTCTCGCCGCACCAGTTGCCGCCGCCGCGGAGGCGCCGGGAGCGGCGATGCTGGTTAAGGAGGGTCATGAAGCGATCGGACCACGGTGCGGCCGGAGTGAGGGCGCGCACGGGAGTTGGGGGCGGCGTCGGCGCGGGAGCGGGCGCGGGCCCGGCGGTGACTTCGCTCGTGCTCGGCGGATCGCTGGCGGCGTCGGAACCTCCGCGGCAGCTTACGGTTAAGAGACCTAAGGACAAGAGGACAAAAAATTACACGACGTTTTCATGTCGCGAGTTTGAAGCACGACGGCGGGCCGGTCAAACGGGGGCAAAACTTTTCGCCGATCCCCCTTCCATAATTCGGCAACAGTTGTAGACTGAAAGGAAAAGGATCTTCTATGCGTTACTTCTATCCCGAAATCGAGGCGTACCAGTCGGGGCACCTGCGCGTGAGCGACCTCCACGAGATCTACTTCGAGGCGGCGGGGAACCCGGCCGGGAAGCCCGTGGTCTTCGTCCACGGCGGCCCCGGCGGCGGCGTCGACCCGTCGATGCGGCGGTTCTTCGATCCGAAGGTCTGGCGCGTGATCCTCTTCGACCAGCGCGGCTGCGGAAAGTCCCGGCCCTTCTCCGAGCTCAGGGAAAACACGACCTGGGACCTCGTCGGCGACATGGAGAAGCTCCGGACCCACCTCGGGATCGACGCCTGGACGGTCTTCGGCGGCTCCTGGGGATCGACGCTCGCCCTGTCGTACGCGATCACGCACCCGGCGCGCGTGCGCGAGCTCGTCCTGCGCGGGATCTTTCTCCTGCGGAAAAAGGAGATCGACTGGTTCTACCAGGAGGGAGCGAGCTTCCTCTTTCCCGACGCCTGGGAGCGCTACCTGGCACCGATCCCCGAAGCCGAGCGCGGCGACCTCGTCGCCGCCTACCACCGGCGGCTCACGTCGCCGGACGCGGCGGTGCGGAGCGCGGCCGCCAAGGCCTGGTCCATCTGGGAAGGATCGACATCGAAGCTCTTCTTCGACCCGGCCTTCGTGGAGCGCTTCGCGGGCGACGAGTTCGCCGACGCCTTCGCGCGGATCGAGTGTCACTATTTTACGAACAAGGGGTTCTTTGCCGAAGACGGCTGGCTCCTGAAGAACGTCGATAAGATCGCCCACATCCCAGGGTGGATCGTCCAGGGCCGCTACGACGTCGTCTGCCCGGCGACGTCGGCCTTTGAGCTCCACAAGCGCTGGCCCGCCTCGGAGCTCTTCCTGATTCCGGACGCCGGCCATTCGGCCTCGGAGCCGGGGATCCGGTCGAAGCTCATCGAGGCCACGGATCATTTCGGAAAACTCTAACTAGGATTCGCCCGTGGCCCGACTCCCGTCGCTCGTTCTCCTCCTCGCCGTCTCCGCCTGCGCCTTCCGGACCCCCGAAGCGGAGCATCGGCACTGGCGGCGCGAATCCAAGACCCTCGCGCAGAAGTACGCCAAGAGCATCGCCGCCTTTTTCCCCGAGTACGTCTCGGAGATGGGCTTCGACCAGTACGAGGGCCTCACGACGCCGTACTCGCGGACCTTCGACTTCGACTGGTACGCCCACAGCTATAAGTGGAAAAAGTACCTCGAAAAGCTCGAGGCGAAGTACCTCGAACCCGAGCTCCACACGGACGTGAAGATCCTCCAGCGGAAGGTGGACCTCGAGCTCGAGGAGTACGAGCTCAACCGCCGGATCGGCCTCGTGCCCTTCGTCCCGCTGACCGAGGTCATCTATCTGAACCTGAAGGAGCTTCTCGCCGATGGTTCGCCGAAGCGCAAGCAGTTGAACGCCTTTGCGCGCTTCCGGACCTACGTCCGCGGCAACCGCGAGCAGCTTCCGATGGTCGACGGGATTATGGCCTACATCCAGGCCCGGCAGGAGCACGTTCATTCGCTCCGGATGCGCGGCACCTGGCCTTCAAAGCTCGAGCTCGAGACCTACCTCAAGGATTCCCCCGGTTATCTCAAGGGGATCCGGGAGCTCCTGGCGAAGACGCCGACCAAGGTCTGGGAACACGACTTCAAGGAGCTCGAGGTTCAGGAGGCCACCTACCGCGACTTCATCCGCGTGAAGATGCTTCCCTACGCCCGGCCCGATACGGTTCTGCTGCCGGCGCTCTACGCGTTCCGGCTCAAGCAGTACGACCTCGGCGACGACGCCGAGGCGCTGATCGAGACCGCCAAACAGGACTACGCGAGCCTCTACCAGACCTTCCGCGAGCTCGGGAAAGAGCTCGCGGAGAAGCACAAGCTTCCGAAGGACGATCCCGTTACGGTGGTGAACTACCTCGCCTCGGCGGCGCTCACCGACGAGCGGGAGCTCCTGAAGCTTTACCAGAAGACGACCCAGGAACTCTACGAGCTCGTCCTCGCGAACAAGCTTCTGACGATCCGGAAGAGACCCGACATCCGGATCCGCTTCGCCAACGCCACCGAGGCCCAGTCGCTCCCGGCGCCGCACTTCATTTCTTCGCCGCTCTTCGGGGAGGACCGGGACCGCCCGTCCCAGTTCGTGATCACGCCGACGGCGAACGGCCGCAACGACTTCAGCTTCAAGGAGGCCGCCGTGACTCTCGCGGCCCACGAGGCGGTCCCCGGCCACGGCCTCCAGTATCACGCCATGAAGGAGCGTGGGACGACGTTGATCCGCTCCTGGTTTGCCCACAACAGCGTGAACACCGAGGGCTGGGGCCTCTACGCCGAAGACCTCGTCTATCCGTTCCTCACGAAGGAAGCGCAGTTTGTCACGCTCCAGCGGCGGCTCTGGCGCGTGGCGCGGATGTTCCTCGATCCGGAGCTTAACCTCGGCTTGATCAGGCCCGGCCGGGTCCTCGAGCTGTTCCAGCGGGAGCTGGGCTTTTCGAAGCCCTTCGCGGAGTCGGAGCTCGCGCGCTACTCCTACATCATGCCGGGCCAGGCGACGTCGTACTACTATGGCTATAAGAAGCTCCTTTTGATCAAGCACGTCCTTCAGGAGAAGAACGTCAAGATCTCCGACCGGTGCTTCAACGATGCGTTCCTGAACCTCGGGGTCCTTCCCCTCGACGAGGTCGACGCGCGCCTGAAGAAGGGGATCGACTGCGACGACATCGCGGAGCCGATCTACGAGAGCGACCGGGACCTGATCTTTCCGCCCGCGGGACTTAAATCCCGTCGGTTTGATCGCGGACTATAAATGTAAGGCTTTTCGTCTTGCCGCGACCGGGGCGTCCTGATACTGTTTCCGACCGCTCAACTTCAGGAAGGAGACCCTCGATGTCCGGTCGGATCCTGGCCCTAGGCTTCGCCCTCACATTCTCGCTCAGTGCCCTCGCGGCGAACCACGGTCTGTGGTACCAGCAGCGCTCGCTCCTCCTCCAGTCCGACCGGATCGAGGCCCAGGCCCTCCGTCTCCGCGTGGACGGCACGCTCCGGACGCAGGAGGTCGCGTTCTTCGACCAGAAG
>JBILTI010000179.1:0-4991 GCA_044371595.1 Bacteriovoracaceae bacterium | reverse complement strand
CCTCTTGGGTTGTTTCAGAAGCATAAGCGCACCTCTCCTGGCCAAGGCAAACTTGCAAGGGAAGTGCCATGGGTAAGCCCTGAGTAGCGCGCTCCGGTACCGGGGAAGGTTTCCACGGCCGGGGAAAGTTGACGGCGAAGGTTCGCAAATTGCAGTCCGCCCGCGCGCGGGCGATAACGGAGGGAGGCGGCGGACGGCTTCCGCGCCGACGAGGAGTGACCATGGCGGCAAGCATCTGGAAAGGTTCTATCAGCTTCGGACTTCTGAACATCCCGGTGGTCTTGCAGAAGGCGCAGGAGGAGAAGGAGCTGTCGTTCAACCTGCTCGACGAGAAGGACCTCTCGCCGATCAAGTACAAGAAGGTGAACGGGAACACCGGCGCGGAGGTTCCGTTTCCTCAGATCGTCAAAGGCTACCGGCACGAGTCGGGCCAGTACGTCCTCATGACGAAGGACGACTTTAAGGCCGCGAATCCGCGCGCGACGCAGACGATCGACATCCAGGACTTCGTGAGCTTCCACGACATCGACCTCATGTACTTCGAGAGGCCCTACTACCTGGTGCCGCAGAAGAACGGCGTGAAGGGCTACTTCCTCCTGGTGGAGGCGCTGAAACGCACCAACAAGGTCGCCGTCGCCACCGTCGTGATCCGGAACAAGATGCACCTGACCTGCGTCATGCCGAAGGGGGACTACCTCATCCTCGAGATGCTGCGCTTCGGACACGAGGTCCTCGGCGTCGACGAGGTCGACTACCTCGCGGATACGGAGCGGCCGAAGCTCAACGCGAAGGAACTCAAGATGGCCGAGGAGCTGATCGAGGGCATGTCCGCGGGCTGGGACCCCTCGCAGTACCAGGACACGTACTACGACGACGTCATGAAGATCATCGACACGAAGGTCGCGTCGGGCGAGCTGAAGGACGTCGACTGGGGCGAGCTTCCGAAGGAGGAGGCCGGCAACACTGGTTCGGTCGTGGACCTCATGCCGCTTCTCCGGAAATCCCTCGAGGAGAAGCGCCGGGCGCGGACCGCGAGCGAGAAGGGCGCCGCCGGGGCGAAGAAGAAACCGGCGAAGAGGGTCGCGCGGAAGAAGGCGAGCTAGGGAGGTTCAGCGATGGGCAAGGACCTCTTAAAGGAGTACAACCGGAAGCGCGACTTTAAGGTGACGAAGGAACCCGGAGGCCGGAAGGTCTCTCGGGCGAAGTCGAAGAAGCTCGTCTTCGTCGTCCAGGAGCACCACGCGCGGCGGCTCCACTACGACTTCCGACTCGAGCTCGAGGGGGTCCTGAAGAGCTGGGCGGTTCCGAAGGGCCCGTCTCTCGATCCGTCCGACAAGCGCCTCGCCGTCCAGACCGAGGATCATCCGCTCGAGTACGCGAAGTTCCACGGGACGATCCCCGAAGGCGAGTACGGCGCCGGCGAGGTCTTCATCTGGGACTCGGGGACCTGGGAGCCCGAGGGCGACGATCCGATCGGCGACCTCGCGCGCGGGCACCTGAAGTTCCGGCTCACGGGTAAGAAACTCCGCGGGAGCTTCGTCCTCATTCGGACCGCCTTCCGGAGCGACGGGACGAAGAAGAACTGGCTTCTGATCAAGCACCACGAGGAGGCGGCGGTTCCCCGGCGGAAGGCCTCCCGGGAGGTCGCAAAAAAAAAGTCTCCTCCGCTCGCGACGGATCCGTGGCCCGGGTTCGTCGAACCGCAGCTCCCGCGGCTCGTCGCGGCCGTTCCGGCGCAGACCGGCGGCTGGATCCACGAGCTGAAGTTCGACGGCTACCGGATGCAGGCGCACCTCCGGAACGGCGTTGTCCGCTTCCTTTCGCGGAACAACATCGACTGGAGTAACCGGTTTCCCTTACTCCTGAACGCCGTCGAAGCGCTGCCCGCGACCACGGTGATCCTCGACGGGGAGGTGGTCTCCCTCGACGCCAGAGGCCGGAGCGATTTCCAGCGGCTCCAGAACTCCCTGAAGCTCAAGAACGACCGTACGCTCCGCTACTACGTCTTCGACGTCCTCTATCTCGACGGCCGGGACCTCCGGGGCCTCCCGCTCGTCGAGCGAAAGGAGATCCTGAAGAGGCTCCTCCGGAAGGCGCGGCCCGGGGTAGTCCTCTCCGAGGACTTCCCCGGCGCCGGCGCGGAGATCTTCCGGGTCTCCTGCGAGCACGAGCTCGAGGGGATCGTTTCAAAGCGGGCGGCGAGTCCGTACACCTCGGGCCGCGGCGACCTCTGGGTGAAGACGAAGTGTTCCCGCCGACAGGAGTTCGTGATCGGCGGCTGGACCGGACTCCAGGGCGGACGGCCGGGCATCGGCGCGCTCCTTCTCGGCGTCTTCGAAGACGGCGAACTCCGCTATTCGGGCCGGGTCGGAACCGGGTTCGACGTGGCCACGCTCCGGGAGCTCCGGAAGCTCCTGGGCGCGATCGAAGTGGCCGAGTCCCCGTTCGCGAAGAATTCTCCGCGCGGGAAGGGGATCCACTGGGTCACGCCGACCCGAGTCTGCGAAGTCTCGTTCTCGAACTGGACCAACGAAGGGATCCTCCGGGCGCCGGTGTTCCGGGGACTCCGGGACGATAAACCGGCCGAGGAGATTCAAATGGAACGCGCGCGCGGAAACTGCAGGAAAGCAAAGTTATCGCTCACCCCGGTTCGGGAGATCTCGTCTCCGGATAAGATCCTGTTTCCGGAGGAGGGTCTCACGAAGAAAGACGTCGACGACTACTACCAGGCCGTCGCCGCGGTGATGCTTCCCTACGTCTCCGACCGGCCGCTTTCACTCGTTCGCTGTCCGAACGGCGCCGCTGGCGGCTGCTTCTTCCAGAAGCACATCAGCGGAATCGTGCCGAAGGCGTTTCGCACCTTTCCGGTCAAGGAAGAGCGCGGGGAGGGGATCTATCTTGCGATCGACTCGCCCGAGGGTCTCCGCGAACTCGTGCAGCTGAACGCCTTCGAGCTCCACGCCGGGAACTGCCATCGGACCCGCCAGCGGTACCCTGACCAGGTCGTCATGGACTTCGACCCGGGCCCCGGCATCTCGTGGGCCGAGGTCGTGGCCGCGGCCTTCGAGCTCCGGGAGCTCCTTGCGGACCTCGACCTGAAGTCTTTCGTGAAGCTCACCGGTGGAAAGGGCCTCCACGTCCACGTGCCGATCGCCCCGGTCTACGACTGGGAGCAGGTCAAGGCCTTCGCCCAGACGCTGGCGCTCGAGCTCGTCAAGCGGCGCCCGGAGAAGTACACGGCGAACATGTCGAAGAAGGTGCGGAAGGGACGGATCTTCGTCGACTACCTCCGGAACGGGCATGGCGCCACGGCCGTCGCTCCGTACTCGCTCCGGGCGAAGCCTCGGAGCGCGGTGGCGCTGCCCCTCGACTGGAAGGAACTTCGTCGGATCCCCGGCCCGCAGGAGTTTACGCTCCCGAAGGCGCTCCGGAAGATCAGGGCCCGGAAGGCGGATCCCTGGCAGGAGCTCCGCGGGCTTTCGCAGGAGATCGCGATCCTCGTGCCCGTCGCGGGAACCGGAAAGCGGGCCGCCTAGTAGTCGACCGTGAGGTAGTACTTCAGGAGTCCGCGCAGGTCCTCGACGTGCGCGCGGAAGTGCTCTCGCTGTTTCCCGGTGACCGTGGGGACGATCTTCTTCAGGATCTCGAGGTTCTTGTTACCCTTCAGGACATCCGTCTGGTACTCGCGGAACGCGGCCTCGATCTGCGTCTTCCGCGACGCCGGGGACGCGTCCTGGCGGAAGATGTCCCGGAGCTCCCGGTGGAGCTTCACGCGGCGGTCGAGCCGCTGCCGGGCGCGGCCGTGGAAGTAGTCCTCGTAGGTCCGCACGATCTGCTTCTGCGGGCCGGTGATCGAGCCTAGCGCCCGGTCGAAGTTCTCCTCGATGTCGTCGACCCGCTCCTCTTTTTCTTTGGAGAGGATCTTCCGGTTCTCGTCGTCGAGGATCTCGAACATTTCCTTCTGTTGCTTGGAGTCCAGCTCCGCCATGTGCGTCGAGAGGAGCTCCGCGAAGTCCCGGGCGACGCGCTCGTAGAACCCCTCGAACTTCAAGTACGGGACATCGAGCTTTTCCGGGGCCGAGAGGTCGATGTCGTCGATCACCGGAAGGATCTCCCGCGCCACGGTCTTCTCCTGGTTCAGGAATCCGTCGACGTCCTTGCTCAGCCGGTCCTTCTGTTCGCTGTAGAGCGGGAGCCGGCGAATGATCTGGTAGGAAAGGAGATTGTCTGCGTTGTCCACGGCGAGCTTCTTCATTCCGCACCCGGTGAGGAGGACGCAAAGGACGAACGTGAGAGTGACTTTCATATAAACCTCGGAAACTATTTTGCCACGGCCCGCGGGGCGTGGAAATCGGCGGAGTGTTCTTGATCGCGCTACTCAGTCTTTGGCGCGCCGATTTGTCAAAGTCGGACAATTTCTGCAAGCTATTTACATGAACATCGCAGAAAACTACCGGTCCACCTACGACAACCGGGAAATCGTCCGCATCCTCCAACGGTCTTCGGCCCTCGAGGGAAACGTCCTCTGGCAGTCTCACGGCCAGGGGAAGACGGTGATCCCGATCCAGCACTTCGAGATCGACTTCGTGGGCCGCGAGGTCGTCGTCACGTTCAATCCGCGTCGGCACACGGTCGACCGGAAGCTCCCGCTCTACGTTAAGCTCGAATACCGGACGACTGTGTTTAAGGTCGGCGAGTTCCGGGAGGAAGCTGCCGTGCTTTCCTTTTCGCTTCCCCGGGAGCTCAAGACGCTGGAGCTCCGGTCGTTCCCGCGCCAGCAGTTCTCCGCCGACCGCGAGTACACGGTCGCGTTGAAGCCGTCGCTCACCGGTAACCGCGACGCCGGCAACGAGCTCGAGGTCCGCGCCCTTGACGTCTCCCGCTATGGCCTCGGGCTCCTCGTCTCCGAACACAACCGCTCGTTCCTGAAGAACAACCGAATCCTCTGGCTCACGAAGCTGGGTCCGCATCGCCTCCAGTACCCGATTCTC
>JBILTI010000178.1:0-4993 GCA_044371595.1 Bacteriovoracaceae bacterium | reverse complement strand
TCCTCGACACCCCAGGCCACGCGGACTTCGGCGGTGAGGTCGAGCGTTCGCTTATGATGGTCGACGGCATCCTCCTCCTCGTCGACGCCTCCGAAGGACCGCTGCCGCAGACGCGCTTCGTTCTCTCGAAGGCCCTCGAGCGAGACATCCGCGTTGCCGTGTTTATCAACAAGGTCGACCGGCCCGACGAGCGGATCGACGAAGTTAGATCCGAGGTGGAGGATCTCCTCCTCGAGCTCGCCTCCCAGTCGGGCCGCGACATCGACCTCGACATCCCGTTCCTCTACGGCTCGGGCCGGAACGGTTACGCGTCGATGGACAAGAACCGGCGCGAGGGGAACCTCGAGCCGATGCTCGACTTCCTCATCTCCGACTACTACCCGCAGCCGAAGGTTCAGAAAGACGGGCCGGCGCAGCTCCTGATCACGAACCTCTCGTACTCGAACTACCTCGGCGCCCTCATGGTGGGCCGGATCCAGCGCGGCGTCGTGCAGAACACGAAGCAGCTCGCCCACATCCCGGCCGACGGCAAGGTGAAGAACTTCAAGGTCACTTCGCTGCAGATCTACGACGGCCTCGGCATGGCCACCGTTGAATCCGCCGAGGCCGGAGAGATCGTCATCATCTCGGGCCTCGAGCACGGCGATATCGGCGATACGCTCGCGGCCGTCGAAAAGCCGGAAGCGCTCCCGCGGATCGAGGTCGAGCCGCCGACGGTCTCCGTCCAGGTTTCGGTCTCCACGTCCCCGATGTCGGGCCGCGAGGGCGAGTACCTCACGTCGCGAAAGCTCGAGGAGTTTTTGATCGACGCGATCAGAAAGAACGTATCCCTGAAGTACGAGCCGACGAACGATCCGAAGGTGTTCATCCTCAAGGCCCGGGGCGAGCTCCAGGTCGCCGTCGTGTTCGAAGAGATCCGCCGGGCCGGCTACGAGCTCATGATCGCGCGGCCCCAGGTCATCACGAAGGAGATCGACGGCGTCCTTATGGAGCCGTTCGAGCGACTCGTCCTCGACGTTCCGAACGAGTCGACAGGTGCGATTACCGAAAAGATGGCGGCCCGGAAGGGTCGCCTCGAGGCGATGCAGCCGTTCGGCGAAGGCCGGACACGGATGGAGTTCCACGTCCCGTCCCGGGGCCTCATCGGCTACCGGTCGACGTTCCTCACGGATACGAAGGGACAGGGGCTCATGTCCTCGTACTTCGTCGGGTACGAGCCGCACGTCGGTAAGATGCTCGCCCGCCAGAACGGCGCCCTCATCTCCGACCGGGCCGGCAAGATTACGCCGTACGCCCTCTTCAACCTCCTCGCCTCGGGGCGGCAGTTCGTCCTTCCGGGCGAGCAATCCTACGAAGGCCAGGTCGTCGGCGAGCACACGCGGCCGAACGATCTGAACGTCAACGTCTGCCGGGAGAAGCACCTGTCTTCGGTCCGGACCGCCGGTAAGGACGAGAACATCATCCTCCCGCCGATCCCGTCGCGGACCCTCGACTGGGCCCTCGACTGGATCGACGACGACGAGTGGGTCGAAGTCACTCCGAAGAGCATTCGGATCCGGAAAAAAGAACTTAACCAGAATCAGCGTACGGTCGTACGCTAGCTAAATGGGGGACCTCGGGTCCCCCATTTTTTTATCTCCGAATTTCTCCGTTATTTTGTCCCACTCTTGCTCCCTCCCATGGCATCCCTCTGCCGGTATAATCGGTTCAACAGTCTGCTGCTCACAAGGAGGGATTATGAAGGTCTGGATTTTAAGCTTCGCGCTTTTGTCTGTTTCATCGGGGGCAGCGACCTACTCCCCGAATGACGGGCAGTCCCCGCCGGGGACGTTCACTTCAAAGTCGCAGGACGAGGTCGGCGTTGAAAAAGAAGAGACGTCGCAGGACGAGCTTCGGGTGACCCGGGAGAACAAGGATCTGATCCAGAACGTTCCGCGGGACGAGACCATCGAGGCGCAGGAGGAAGATTCCCTGGACTACAGCACCACTCGGGAGAAACGGTTCCGGCAGCAGGACAGCGTCGAATAGGCTAAAGATTTTTCCTCCGATGGCCGATAAGTCGGATCGGAGGGCGCGTATGAAAATCTTGATGCTCGGTATCGTCATCGTTAGTACCCAGTGCCTAGCCCGGTCCACGATGGCCGACTTCAACCAGGAACTCGCTAACGGCTTCAAGGCCGAGGTCACGAAGGACGATGAAAAGTTCAAGCGCGCTCCCGGGCGGGGACCGGCGTCGGTGGTCGCGGTGGAGAAGGTGAAGCTCGAGGGCCCCGAACAGATCGAAAAGAACGTAAAGCAACTGGGACGACCGAACTGGTGAGCCCCGGCGGTTCGGGCCCGCCGGGGTAAGGATCGTCGCTAGCGATTGATAAACTTCGAGAGGAAATCCACGGGGATCGGAAAGAAGGTGGTTGAGCTGTTGTTTGCCCCGGCGATCTCGCGCATGGTTTCCAGGAACCGAAGCGTAATGGCGTCTTCCTGTTCGCCGAGGACCTTCGCCGCCTCGGAGAGCTTCTGGGCCGCGGCGAACTCGCCCTCGGCTGAGATGATCTTCGCCCGCTTCTCCCGCTCGGCTTCGGCCTGCTTCGCCATCGCCCGCTGCATCTCCACGGGAAGGTCGATCGCCTTCACTTCCACGTTGGTCACCTTGATCCCCCAGGGCTCGGTGAGCTCGTCGAGGATTCCCTGGAGCTTCGTATTGATCGCGTCCCGGTGGGCGAGGATCTCGTCGAGCTCGTATTGACCGACGACCGACCTGAGCGTCGTCTGCGCGATCTGCGCCGTCGCGTGGTAGTAGTTCTCCACGGAGATGATCGCCCGCTCGGGGTTGCTGACTTTGAAGTAGACGACGCCGTTGACCTTCAGGGTAACGTTATCCTTCGAGATGATGTCCTGGGACGGGATGTCCATGGTGACGAGGCGGAGGTCGACCTTCAGCATCTTCTCCAGGCCCGGAACCAGGATGATGAGGCCCGGGCCCCGGATCCCGGAGAATTTTCCGAGCCGGAGGATGACACCGCGTTCGTATTCGTTCAGGATCTTGAAGGTGCTGAAAAGGATGAGGCCGGCGAAGATGATTAACGGTAGAAACGTAAGCTCCATGGAGATCTCCTTAAGGTGATGTGAGGTCTTTTTTAATCTTTATAACGAGCGTCCGCGGATCCACCTCGGTGACCGTGACCGGGTCGGCGACGGCGAGCTCCTCTTCAGCAACGGCGCGCCAGATCTCGCCGCGGACCTTCACCTGGTACTCGCGCGCAGAGAGCTTCGTGAGGACGCTCCCGTGGGCGCCGGTCGGGAGGAAGAAGTCCTCGCGCCCGGGCCGGCGCTTTTCCTCCCGGTAGAGGTACCAGACGACGGCGCCGACGCCGAGGACCACCCCCGCGAACGAGGAGAAGATCACTGGGTACTCGACGGAGATGTAGCCGGAGTCGCCGTGAAAGAGGAAGAGGGAGCCCATGACGAAGGCGACGAGCCCCGCGACGGAGAGGATCCCGTAGCTCACGACGAAGACCTCGAGGATCAGGAGGAAGATCCCCGCCACGATCAGGCCCAGCGAGCCCCAGTCAAGTGGGAGAACCTGAAACGAGATCCCCGAGAGGATCAGGAAGCAGAGGCCGACGGCCCCGGCGATGAACCCGCCGGGGGCCTGGAATTCGAAGTAGATCAGGGCGACGCCGACGAGGAACAGGACGTAGGCCGTCGACGGGTCGGCGAGGACCGCGAGGATCCGCTGGCCGAGGGAGGGCTCGTAGGCCTTGACGGCGGGGGTCGCCAGCGCGATCGTCCGGGGGACGCCGTCGAGGTTGATGGTCTTCCCGGCGACGAGGCCCAGGAGGTCCTTGTCACTCGAGACGACGCCGTTGATGATCCCGAGCTTCAGGGCCTCGTCCGCGGTGAACGACGCCGCGTCGGAGATCATCGATTCGAAGGGCTTCGCGGGTCTTCCCCGCGAGGCGCTGAGCGAGCGGACGAGGGCGGTGAGGTCGTTCAGCGCCTTCCGCCGGCCGTCGCCCTCTTTAATGTCTTCCCCGAGGCCTACGGGCGTCGCGGCCCCGAGGTTCGTTCCCGGGGACATGAAGATGAAGTGGGCGGCGGAGGCGACGATGGCACCGGCGCTCGAGGCCGATGCCCCCTCGGGAGTAATCCAGACGACGAACGGCCGGCCCCGGCGCCCGACCATGGTGATGATGTCTTTGGTGGTGCTGACGAGACCCCCCGGTGTGTTCAAGCGCAGAACGATCAGCGACGAGGCGGGGAGGTTGTCGAAGTTTTGCTTCAGGTAATCGTAGGTGGCCGGGGTGATGGCGGAGCTTACGGTCAAGAGGCTTAGCTCCCGAATTTCGATGGGCGTTGCCAGAACGCGGAGCGAGAAAACGGCGGAGACAAAAGTTAAAATCTGCAGTAAAATTTTTAATCTCATAGGTTCCCCTAGGTTAACTGATCTTTTCGGCTACGGACAACTTAAAAGGACTCCCTTTGGCAACGCAGAAAATGAACTTCTACATCGGAACCGTCATCAACCCGAAGGACGACGAGTCCGCCGAGTACCTCAAGGCGGGGCTCCTCGCGGTCGAGGAGACCGAAGCGGGATCCCGAATCCGCGACCTCCTTCCGCTCGAGCCGGGCGTGGACAAGTACGGGACGCAGATGACCCGGCGGAACACGACTGACTTCGGCGCCGCGCTCCTCCTTCCGGGCTTCTTTGACATGCACTTCCATTGGGTCCAGGACGACGTGCGCGAGATGCCGAAGGACTCGCTCCTCGAGTGGCTCGAGAAATACACGTTCCCGGCCGAGATGCGGTTCGCGAAGCGGAGCTACGCCCGGGCCCGGGCCCGGGAGTTCTTCAGGAAGCTCGTCGCGCACGGAACGGTCGGCGGCGCCTGCTACAGTTCGATCCACGAGCACGCCTTGGACGCGGCGATGACGCACGCCCGGGGCCACTTCGTGATCGGGAACGTCCTGATGAATGTGCACTCGCCGCCGGCGC
>JBILTI010000273.1:0-3922 GCA_044371595.1 Bacteriovoracaceae bacterium | reverse complement strand
AGCCGCTCGTGATCGACCTCGAGACCGGCGCTCCCGCGGCCGGGGTCGACCCGGCGACCTTCGATCTCGCGAAGGCCGACCGGGATCCGGAGAACGTCCGCGAGCTCGGGAAGCTCCAGGACATCGCCGGGATCAAGCGGCGCTCGCGGTTCCAGAAGGTCTACCTCGTGAAGAAGGACGGGGCCCTCGACCAGGTCGTCCTCCACGTCTACGGTAAGGGCCTCTGGTCGACGATGAAGGGGTTCCTGGCGCTCGACAAGGACGCTGTCACCGTCCGCGGCTTCAACTTCTACTCCCACGCAGAGACGCCGGGCCTCGGCGGGGAGGTCGACAACCCCCGGTGGATCGCGCAGTGGCCGGGGAAGAAGGTCTACGCGCCGGACCTGACGCCGGCGATCGACGTCGTTAAGGGCGCCGTCGACGCGGGGGATCCGAATAAACAATACAAGGTCGACGGCCTCTCCGGCGCGACACTCACCTCGGTCGGCGTCGAGAACACGTTCCGTTTCTGGATGTCGGACGCCGGCTACGCGAAGTTCCTACAAAAGGTCCGAACCGGAGAAATCAAATGAAATCGAACCAGCTCCTCTTCGACCCCGTCGTTAAGAACAACCCGATCGCCCTCCAGGTCCTCGGCATCTGCTCGGCCCTCGCCGTCACGTCGCAGCTGAAGCAGGTCGCGATCATGGGCGTGGCCGTGGCGCTCGTGACCGGCGTGTCGAGCATGATGGTCGCGGTCATCCGGAACGTCATCCCGAACTCGATCCGGATCATCGTCCAGATGACCGTCGCGGCGTCGGCGGTGATCGTCGCGGACCAGTTCCTCAAGGCCTACTTCTACGACACGTCGAAGCAGATGTCGGTCTACATCGGCCTCATCATCACGAACTGCATCGTCATGGGCCGTATGGAGGGCTTCGCGATGAAGAACGCCCCTTGGCCGAGCTTCCTCGACGGCCTTGGAAACGGCCTCGGGTACGCCGCGATCCTCATCGCGGTTGGGATCGTCCGCGAGCTCTTTGGCTCCGGTAAGCTCTTCGGGATCTCCGTCCTGCCGCTCACGACCGAGGGCGGGTGGTACCTCTCGAACGGCCTCCTCCTCCTGCCCCCGAGCGCCTTCTTCATCATCGGAATCATCATCTGGCTCATCCGCTCGTTCCGGCCCGAGCAGATCGAGAAGGATTAGGGGACGTTATGGAAGAGTACCTCAGTCTGTTCATCAAGGGCATCTTCATCGAGAACATGGCCCTCGCGTTCTTCCTCGGGATGTGCACGTTCCTGGCGCTCTCGAAGAAGATGGAGACCGCGATCGGCCTCGGGATCGCCGTGATCATCGTCCTCGGGATCACGGTCCCACTCAACAACCTCGTCTACAACTACCTCCTCCGCGACGGGGCCCTCGCCTGGGCCGGCTTCCCCGACGTCGACCTCTCCTTCCTGGGCCTCATCTCCTACATCGGCGTCGTCGCCGCGATGGTCCAGATCCTCGAGATGTTCCTCGACCGCTACGTCCCGGCGCTCTACACGGCGCTCGGGATCTTCCTGCCGCTCATCACCGTGAACTGCGCGATCCTCGGATCGTCGCTCTTCATGGTCGAGCGCAACTATAGCTTCGGGCACGCGCTCGTCTACGGCGTCGGGAGCGGCACCGGCTGGGCCCTCGCGATCGTGGCACTCGCGGGGATCCGGGAGAAGATGGCCTACTCGGACGTGCCCGCAGGCCTCCGGGGGCTCGGGATCACGTTCATAACGACGGGCCTCATGGCGATCGTCTTCATGGCCTTCGCGGGGATCCAGCTATGAGCGAGATCCTCCTCTCGGTGACGATGTTCACCGGGGTCATCCTCTTCCTCGTCGTCGTCATCCTCGTCGCCCGCTCGCGGCTCGTCACGGCCGGGAAGGTGAAGATCAACGTCAACCACGAGAAGGACTTCCAGATCGAGGGCGGCGGGAAGCTCCTCACGGCCCTCGCGGCGGAGAAGATCTTTCTCTCGAGCGCCTGCGGCGGCGGCGGGACCTGCGGCCAGTGCAAGGTGACGGTCAAGTCCGGGGGGGGCCAGATCCTCCCGACGGAGACGGGGCACATCAACAAGAAGCTCCAGAAGGAGGGGGTCCGGCTCGCGTGCCAGGTGACCTGCAAGGAGGACCTCGTGATCGAGGTCCCGGAGGAGGTCTTCGGGATCAAGAAGTGGGTCTGCACGGTGCGCTCGAACGACAACGTCGCGACGTTCATCAAGGAGCTCGTCCTCGAGCTTCCGGCGGGGGAGGAAGTGCCGTTCCGCGCCGGCGGCTTCGTCCAGATCGAGCGGCCCGCGGGGCTTTCGATTGACTTCAAGGACTTCGCCATCGGCCCCGCGTACCGCGGCGACTGGGACAACTACAACCTCTGGCAGTACAAGAGCGTCGTCGCCGACGAGACGGTCCGGGCCTATTCGATGGCGAACTATCCGTTCGAGAAGGGGATCATCATGCTGAACGTCCGGATCGCGACACCGCACCCGAAGGCGCCGGCCGGGACGCCGCCGGGAAAGATGTCGTCGTACATATTCAGTTTAAGGCCCGGCGACAAGGTCACGATCTCGGGGCCCTTCGGCGAGTTCTTCGCCCGGGATACGAAGAAGGAGATGATCTTCGTCGGGGGCGGGGCCGGGATGGCGCCGATGCGGTCGCACATCTTCGACCAGTTCCGGCGGCTCCACACGGACCGGAAGGTGACGTTCTGGTACGGTGCCCGGTCCGTCCGGGAGATGTTCTACGTCGAAGACTTTGATGCGATCCAGCGCGAGTACCCGAACTTCAAGTGGCACGTGGCCCTCTCCGAGCCGCAGCCTGAGGACAACTGGACAGGACCGACGGGCTTCATCCACAACGTCCTTCTCGAGAGCTACCTGAAGGACCACCCGGCGCCTGAGGACTGCGAGTACTATCTCTGCGGCCCCCCGCAGATGAACCAGGCCGTGATCAACATGCTCCTCTCCCTCGGCGTCGAGCGCGAGGACATCATGCTCGACGACTTCGGAGGTTAGCGTGCGCCTTCTCCATTTGCTTCTTCCGCTCTTCCTCTCGGTGGGCTGCCCGCGGCCCGTCGGGACGCTGGCCCTCCGGGAGTTCGGCGGCGACGTCTTCGGCTCCTATTACCTTATCCGCTACCGGAGCGACGTACCGGCCGAAACTCTGAGGCACACCGTCGAGCGCTTCTTCGACGCGTTTAACCGGGAGTTCTCGACCTACCAGCGCGACTCGCTGATCTCGCGCTTCAACCAGCTCCCCGCGGGCGTGAAGCTTCCGGTTTCGCCGCGGTTCATCGCGATGCTCGAACTCGCGGAGAAGCTCCACCGGGAAACGGGCGGGGCCTTCGACCCCACGCTCGGCCCCGTGATCAAGCTTTGGGGCTTCGGCGGAGGAACGCGCCGCGCACCGCCCACCGACCGCGAGCTCCGCGCCGCGATGGCGAAGGTGGGACTCGCTCGGGTGCGCTGGGACCGGGGCCGGAACGTCGTGTGGAAGCAGCTCGCCGGCGTGGAGCTCGACGTGAACGCCTTCGCGCCGGGCTGGGCGGCGGACCTCCTCGGGGAGGTCTTCGAAGAGAAGGGGATCCGTAACTACATGATCGACGTCAGCGGGGACATCCTCTTCCGGGGCCTGCGGAGTAGCGACGAGGCCTGGGTCGCGGGGGTCGAGAAACCGTCGGAGCTCCGGACCCGGGGCGTCCAGCTGGCCTTTCGCATCAGCGACCTCGCGGTCTCCACCTCCGGGAACTACCGCCAGTACTACCGGGAGAACGGAAAGCACCGCTCGCACATCATCGATCCCCGCACCGGCCGCCCCGTTACCCATAACATATCGTCCGCGTCGGTGATCGCCGCCAGCGGGGCCGCCGCGGACGCCTGGAGCACGGCGCTGATGGTCCTCGGTGAAGCCG
>JBILTI010000208.1:0-4573 GCA_044371595.1 Bacteriovoracaceae bacterium | reverse complement strand
AGTTGTAGCAAACCAATTCTATGGAGAGGGCCGTGCTTAGGCCAAATCAGAATTTACACAAGATTTCTTACACCACCCGTTTGTTTTATAACCCTGATTATTCAACGGAATTTGATAGCCTCAAAGAGGGTCTGAATGTATGACATCGGGATGTCGAAATTATTGATAGCAGTTTGGTAACTGCTCTAAAAATTCTTACTTTACAAAGAGTTAACGAGCTTTCTGAGGTACGGAAGGACCTCTGTCATGAAGTCATTATATGTGATTACAGATGGCCGGCGAAGGGCCTACCTGAAATTTATACTAAGATGGGCTAAGCGCCTTTATGAGGCGCGACGTTACCTAGCGGCGATCCTGACCCTCGCCGCCCCCCTTCGGGTTTTCACGAGCGACGCCACGATTGAGGTCCCGACGAGGACCGTAATAACAGCAAGCGACCAGGTGATCGGGAACTTTCCGCCGAAGGCGCCGTTAAGGTAGCTCATCTTGAACCCGACGAAGACCAGCACCGCCGCGAGGCCGTACTTGATGTAGGTGAACTTATCCATGAAGCCGCTGATCATGAAGTACATCGAGCGGAGCCCGAGGATCGCCATGATGTTCGAGGTGAAGACGGTGAGCGGCTCCTTCGTGAGGGCGAAGATCGCCGGCACCGAGTCGACGGCGAAGATGATGTCCGAAACCTCGATCACGACGAGCGCCAGGAAGAGCGGGGTCACGAAGCGCTTCCCGTTGATCGTGCGGACGAATGATCCGCGGTCGTCGTCGCTGGTGAGCGGGAGCCAGCGGCGGAGGAGCCGGAGCACCCAGCGATCGTTCATGTCACCCTCGTCTTTCTGGAAGGCCATCTTAAGGCCCGTGAGAACGAGGAGCACGCCGAAGCCGACGACGACGAAGTGGTACTGCATGAGGAAGGCGCCGAGGGCGATGAAGAGGCCCCGGAAGAGGAGCGCGCCGATGATGCCCCAGAAGAGCACCTTGTGCTGGAAGCGGAGCGGGACCTTGAAGTACGCGAAGACCATCGCGAAGACGAAGATGTTGTCGACGGCGAGGGTCTTCTCGACGACGTAGCCCGCGAGGAACTCGAGGCCCACGCGGTTCGCGATCTCCGCGCTGCCGAACTTCTGGAGGCTGTAGAAGTAGAGCGCGAGGTTGAAGAGGCCCGCGAGCGCTACCCAGGCGACGGTCCAGAGGCCCGCCTCCTTGAGCGACGGCTGGTGCGGGGTCTTGTTGAAGACGCCGAGGTCGATCGCGAGGACCACGGCGATGAGGCCCAGGAAGGACGCGTAGATCCACCAGTACTCGGCGAACGGAAAAAGGGATTCCATATAACTCCTTATTACGGTTACATGGTCTCGCCGGTTACATCCGGACCGGGGCGGTTAACCCGGGATGGCGGTCTCGGAACACTTCCGGGGCGGAAGGCGGCTACTCCCCACAAAAATACGTTTTAAGTTTAATCTATTTTAATGTTTCGATGAAATCAATAATGTGAATTCTTATGTTCGAATAAAACAATATCTATTTCAACGTCGCCCAACCGATCTTTTGCCGAAGGGACTCGAACTCCGAGGCCCGGTCGCGGTAGGGCAGGAGGGCGTCCCGGAGGGCGAGGTACGTCGGCGTCCGGAGCTCGCGGAGGTCCTCGTCCACCCACGCGCGGTTTGTTCTCGCGTCGAAGAAGATCCGGCGGCGCGGATTCTCGCGGTAGGTGCCGTCGGCGGCGTGGGCGACGAGCTCGAGACCCCGGTGCGGGCGGACGGTGAACGACAGCGTCTCCGCGCGGGCCGGGCCGTCCGCGAGGAGATCCCGCCCGTCGAGCGCGTGCAGCGGTCCCCGCCGCCACCCGAGGAGCCGGGCAACCGTTGGGTAGAGGTCGGTCGTATTGGTAAGCGTCTCGCGGCGGCGGAGCCCCGTCTGCGCCGCCGCGAAGGCCGGATGGAAGATCACGAGCGGGAGCCGCGCCGAGGCCGGGGTGACCATCGCATAACCGAACGAGCCGTCGTATCCGCGGCCGTCGGGGCGCCGGTACTCGGTGAAGTGATTGTCCCCCGTGTCCGCGGTGAGCATGACGATCGTCCGCGAGAGAAGATCGGTCTCCGCGAGGGCCCGGAAGAGGTCTCCGACAAACGCGTCGGCGAAGCGGAGGGCCCGGTCGTAGACCGCGCGGAAGTGCGCCGCACCGGGGGGGCCGTCGAGCCGGCGCGCGACGTGGACGTACCAGTGGGCGTCGCGGACGTACGCCTGGCGCGCGAGTTCGTCGGCCGCGAGGAGTTCCGGATCCGCGGCGAGGGCCCGTTCGATCGCGGCGTGGCCGCCCCGGGCGCGGGCCTCGTATTCTTCCGCCGTCGTCGGGAGAAGACCGTCGTACACTGGAACCCCGGTCTCGGGGAGGAAGAAATGCGGGACGTGCGTCCGGACGGTCTGAACGACGCCGAGGAAGCGCCGCTCGGCGAACTCCCGGATGAGCTCGCGCAGGCGCTCGCCGTCCCCCCGGTCATGGAGGCAGCGGCGCTCGTGGTGATCGACGCCGCGGTCGACCCCGGCCCGCGGGTCGAAGAAGCTCTCGTGCGGGTCCCCCGCCATCAGGAACGTTCCGTACCCGTTGTCCCGTGCGAGCTCGAAGAGCGTTCGGTGCTCGGGGCGGATCGCGTCGTCGCCGGGCGCCGCCGTCCCGTAGAGGGTGCGGTTGTGGTATCGGTTGTTCCAGACGCCGTGGGTGATCGGAAGGAGCCCGGTGATCGCCGAAACGAAGGACTGGAAGGGCCAGTGGGAGACGGAGAAGTGGCGGTCGAAGACGAGGCCGTGGCGCAGGTGGCAGCGGGCCTCGGGGTCCGCGCTTCCGTCGCCGCCGTAGAAGGAGAGTCGCTCGCGGTTTAGCGCCGAGTGTGAGAAGATGAGGAGGTTATAGTCGTCGCGGTCCCCGAGCTCCGGGAGCGGCGGTTCGACCGGGGAAGCGCTCTGCATATTCCCATCCTAGTCGAACCGCGCCCCCGGGGGGGACGGATAATTCTTAGACAAGGAGGGTCCCCTGAAGGTCATCGCGCGCTCTGGCGTCAACGCTCGCCCTCCCCGTCGTCGCCTGCGCATCGAAGACGGAGGGACCCCGCGTGACCGAAGATAAGAAGAAGCTCGAACGGCTGGCCGACCGGGCCTTTTCCCCCGAGGGGGGCCGTCGGACGCTGGCGTTTCTGGTGGTGAAGGGCGGCCGCATGCTCGTCGAACGCTACGCGCCCGGCACCGGCGCGGACACTCCGCACCGGGTCTACTCCGCGGGCCAGCTTCTCCTGCACGCGCTGATCGGAAACCGGCTGCTCGTCGAACCGGAGCTCCTCAAGCTCCGGCCCGCCGACGTCTTCCGACCCTGGCCCGGGGCGCTCGCTCCGGAGCTTCGCCTCGAGCACCTCCTGCGCCTGTCCTCGGGGATCCGCTATCCGTTCGACCGCGAGGCGACCGAGACCTTGCCGGAGCGCGAGCTCCCGGCGGCGGCGCCGCGGAAGACGCCGCTACAGGAGCGCTACCCCGAGCTCCTCGGCGTCTCGAAGTATCCCCCAAACACGCGCTACAACTTCTCCTTCACGGACCGGAACCTCGTCGTTTACGCGCTCCAGGAGCACCTCGGCGACGTTTCGGAGCTCTTCCACCGGGAGATCGGGGGTCCGCTTAACCTCGGAGAGACGCAGTTCCGGTTTAACTACGGGGCCGAGCCCGCGCTTCCGTATCCCGTGATCGACTACACCGCGATCTCGGTCCGGACCAGCGCCCGGGATCTACGGAAGCTCCTCGCGCTCTACCTCACCGGAGGGATCGCCGGGGAGAAGCGGATCTTCCCTGCCGACTGGGCCGCACTCGCCCGGACCCCGTCCCCGGGACAAGCGCCCTTCACCGAAAACCGCGACCACGTCAGCACCGACACCTTCGGCCTTTTCTGGCACTACAACGGGCGGCACCCAGGGCACGGGGGCCGGTTTCTACCCGGGGCTCCCGAGGACCTCATGATCATCCGGGGTCTCAAGGGCCAGTTCCTCGCGGTCATCCCGTCGCAGGAGCTGATCTTTCTCCGCCTCGGCGACGACGCCGTCACCTCGCCGAAGTTTTCGCGCGCGCTCCTGGCCGAGCTTCTTTCGCTCTAGATCGTCTGGCTAAACTTGACCCGGTTCCCGTACCGGAGATGGTGGTCGAAGGCCATCGCCACGTTCCGGATGAACGGCTTCCCCGCGCGGGTGATCGCGAGGTCGTCGTCCTCGAGGGACACGAGGCCGTCGCGGGCGAGGCCCGCGAGTTCGGCGAGGAGGTCCGGAAGGTCCGGGAGGTCTCCGGGGCGGAGCCGGGCGCGCTCGCGGCACATGAGGTCGAGGATGATCTCCTGAACCGCCAGGTCCGCGGGCGTGTGCGTGTGGCCCTTCTCGAGGGGGAGCGCTCCCGCCGCAAGCCTCTCCTCGTAGGCCCTGAGGTCCTTCACGTTCTGCATGAAGCTCATCGACGAGTCGGAGATCGACGTCGGGCCGAGGCCCAGGAGGACGTCGGATTTCTTGTCCACGTAGCCCATGAAGTTTCGGTGGAGCTTCCCCTC
>JBILTI010000410.1:0-2835 GCA_044371595.1 Bacteriovoracaceae bacterium | reverse complement strand
CCGGACATCAAGGTCTGGTACGCGACGAAGGCGAACCCGATGACGGAGATCCTCCGGATCCTCCGGAAGAACGGCTTCGGCGCCGACGTCGCAAGCATGGGCGAACTCCAGCAGGCCCGGGCGGCGGGCTTCGGCCCGAACGACCTCATCGCAACGGGGCCCGCGAAGTCGAAGAACTACCTCGCGGGCCTCATGCAGGCCGAGGTGTGCGCGATCGTGATCGAGAGCGTGAACCAGCTCCGGGATCTGAACGAGGTGTGCGGGAAGCTCGGCCGCACGCAGGACGTCTTGCTGCGAGTGCAGCTCGAGTGGGACGACCAGCTTAAAAGCGTACTCGGGGGATCAGCTATTACCCCGTTCGGCCTCGGCGTCGACGACTGGAAGGCCGTCGATCTTTCGCTTTATCAGAACGTGCGCGTCCAGGGCCTCCATTGCTTCCAGTGGGGAAACATCCTCGATCTTCCGCAGCTCGCGAAGCTCTGGTCGGCGACGATCGAAGCTTGCCGACGGCTCTCGATGGACCTGGGCTTCGAGCTCGAGATCCTTGACCTTGGCGGAGGCCTTGGCCTTTCCTACAAGGACGACCGGCAGCTCGAATTCCGGGACGTGCACGCCGTCCTCCTGAACCTCAAGGAGCGCTACGAGCTCAAAACCATCTGGCTCGAGCTAGGGCGCTTTTCCATCGGCAAGTTCGGGTCGTACTTCACCCGGATCGTCGACGTTAAGACCGTCCGCGGGAGGAATCTGATCGTGACCGAAGGCGGGATCAACCACCTGGCGCGGCCGGCACTCGTCGGCGAGGCGTTCCCGTGCGAGGCGTTCCTCGTCGACGCCCCCGAAACCAAGCGCTTCACGGTCCACGGACCCCTCTGCACGGCCCTGGACACGCTCGGCGAATTCACCCTGCCGGCCACGCTCAAACCCGGCGACTGGCTCCGCTTCGACCGCGCCGGCGCCTACGGGTTCACCGAATCCATGCCCTACTTCCTTTGCCACAACCTCGCCGGCGAGGCCATGGTCTATCGGGGCGAGCTCCTCGTTCCGCGCCCACCGAAAACGAACCTCGAGTGGATGGTCTAAACCCATCCTATTTTAAATTTCAGGTAGGGCCTTCACGGCCCACCTTATCTTAGTTATCCTGAGTCCATGCCTGGATTCTTAACCCTCGAACAAAGACAGGAACTCCTTTCAGAGCTCCGCAAAGAAGATAAGCGCAAGTACGCTGACCGGTTTCGAGTAATTTTGCTTCTCGATAAGGGGTGGACTTACGCAAAGATCTCAGAAGCCTTGTTCCTAGATGAAGGAACCATCGCGAACTACCGCCGCCGCTATAAAGAGGGCGGTATCATGGAACTCATTACAGACGACTACGGTGGTCGCCGAAGCTTCTTATCTGACGAGGAGCGGGCGACGCTCTCGGCGCATCTATTACAGAATCTCTGCCTCACCGCCGCCGAAGTCGGCTCCTACATCAAGAAGAAGTTTGGTGTGGACTATTCACTTAGCGGCGTCACGAATCTGCTCCATGAGCTGGGCTTTAGCTATAAGAAGGCCAAGGCAGTACCCGGCAAGGCAAAGAAGGAAGAGCAAGAGCTTTTCATCCTCGAGTATTATCGCCTTAAGCAAGAGGGGAAGATCTACTTCGCCGACTCGACACACCCTCAGCACAATCCCGTGATCAGTTACGGGTGGATCAAGAAGGGCGAAGACTTCGAGGTTCTAACCCACAACAGCTCTCGCTATCATCTCAACATCAATGGGGCTGTGGACATAGAGAATCTTGATGTCGTAACAAGACGCTGCGAGCGCGTAAACACTGCCTCAATCTGTGAACTTGTAAAAGCCATCCGGGCCAAGAATCCTGGCAGTGAAAAGATCACTTTGATCATGGACAACGGGGCCTACAACAAGGCGAGACCGGTTAAGGAGCTGGCAGAGGCACTAGGCATCCAACTCGTTTACCTACCTGCCTATTCACCTAATCTGAATCCCATAGAGCGACTTTGGAAGTTCTTCAAAAAGAAGGTCCTCTATAATACTTACTATGAAACTCGAGCTAAATTTGAAGACGCCTGCACGTACTTCTTTCGTTACATCCGAAGGTATCGCAGCGAACTGTCGACTCTTCTAACCGATCAATTTCACGTCATGGGTGCTTGAAAACTCAACTGCGTTAAGTTTAGATGCCGGCGACGAAGGACTTCGCGACCTGCGCCGACTGCGCGGCCGGCGGCAGCAGCTCCCCGGTGAGGGCCGCGAGCGCGTGCTCGTAGCCGCGGGAGTTCGTCACGTAGTCGGCCTTCGAGGGATAGAACAGGGCCGCTAGGACGTAGTTGCGGCCGATCCGCGTGTCGTAGTTCGGGTGCGTGGCGAGGTACTCCTCGAGCGTCGAGGAACCGCCGCCCTTCTCCCGCTTGAAGTTCTCGAACATGTCGCCGATGCCGCGAGGATGGTAGTTCACGAGGAGCGCATACTGGGAGCCGAGGCGGTCGGCCTCGAGCTCTTGTTCGCGGCCCTTCGAGAGGAGCCGCAGCTGTGCGCCGGCGAGGGTTCCGGCGCCGATCAAAGGAAGGACGAGCTTCTGGACCTTATCCTCGGTGACCTCTGCCCAGACCGTGGTGGCGAGCGCCACCGAGACCGCGACGGCCAGGGTCTTGATCGTCCGGGTCATTCCCCGGGTGCCGTGCCGGGCGGTGACGTGGGCCCACTCGTGGTCTAGGACCCCGAGGAACGCCGCCTCCGAGGGAGATTTTTCTATGAGGCCCCGGAAAACGAAGACGTAGCCGCCGAGGAGCGCGAAGGCGTTCAGGACGTCGGCGTTGATCACGCGTACCT
>JBILTI010000176.1:0-5059 GCA_044371595.1 Bacteriovoracaceae bacterium | reverse complement strand
GCTTACGTAAAAGTGTGTTGGAACCTACTCGCGAAGAGAGAGCTCGTAGAGTTTGCGGTATTCGCCGTCGCCCTGGAGGAGCTCGCCGTGGCCCCCCTCTTCGACCTTCGCGCCGTCCTTCAGGACGATGATGCGGTCGAAGTCCTTCAGCGTGGAGAGCCGGTGGGCGACGGCGACCACGGTCTTGTGGCCGGCTACGCGCTCAAGGGCGGCCTGGACGATCTTTTCGGATTCGTTGTCGAGGGCCGAGGTCGCTTCATCGAAGAGTAGGACCTCGCGGTCCTTCAGGAACGCCCGGGCGATCGTGAGCCGCTGGCCCTGGCCGCCCGAGAGGCGCAGGCCTCGGTCACCGATCGGCGTCTCCAGGCCCTGCGGAAGCTCCTTCACGAAGTCCCAGGCGTAGGAGATCTCGAGCGCGCGCCGAATCTCGTCGTCGGTGTGCGGATCCCCGGTGGTGAGGTTTTCGCGAATCGTGTCGTTGAAGAGGAAGATGTCCTGGCTCACGAGGCCGAAGACCCGGCGGACCGACGGAAGCGTAAAGCCCCGGAGGTCCTGGCCGTCGATCAGGATCTGGCCCTCGGTCACGTCGTAGAGCCGAAGGAGGAGGCTCACGAGCGTCGACTTCCCGGAGCCGGAGAGGCCCACGAGGCCGATCTTTTCGCCCTTCCGGATCGTGAGGTTGAAGTTCCGGAGCACCGTCCCCTCGCCGTACGAGAAGGAGACGTTCCGGAACTCGATCGTCTCATTGAACCCGGGGAGCTTCCGGAGGTCCGCCTGCGGCTCCTCCTTCACGTCGAGGAGCGAGAAGATCCGGATCGCCGCGGCCTGGGCCTGGTTAAGCTTCGCGTTCGCTTTGCTGAACCGGCGGACCGGGTCCATGAACATGGCGAGGGCCGCGACGAACGAGATGAAGCCCCCGGTGGTGAGCTGGCCGGTGGTGATCCGGTGGTGCGCGAAGACGATGACGCCGGCGAAGGCGAACGACCCGATCAGCTCGACGAGGGGATGGGAGAGCTCCTCCGCCGAGTTGCTCCGGCGCCGGTGCTCGAGGAGCCGGTCCTGGAGCCGCTCGAAGCGGTTCAGGACATAGCCCTGGAGGCCGAAGGCCTTGACGATCTTCTGGCCCCCGAGCGTCTCGCCCACCACGTGGGTCATGTCGGCGCTGTCCTGCTGGGCCAGGGCGACGTACTTCCGGATCCGCCGGCCGGAGAAGTGCAGAGTTACGATGAAGAGGGGGGCGGTGGCGAATATGATGAGGGTGAGCTGCCAGTCGTGGTAGAACGCGACGCCGAGGAGCGCCAGCGCCGTAACGGGCTCGCGGATCACCTCGAGGGAGTTCTTGAAGGCTTCGGAGAAGACCGCCGTGTCGCTCATGACGGTCGAGATGAGTGCGCCCTGCTTCGACTGCGCGTAGAAGCGCGCCGGCAGGAGCTGGAACTTCTCGTAGATTTTTGAGCGGATCCGCCGCGTGGACTTGTCGACGACCTGGCGAAGGCCGAAGTAGTGGTAGTAGCGGAGCGGATAGTTCAGGAGGCCCAGGCCTACGAGGATGAGGGCCAGCGATTGCGCGTCGGCGGCCGTGGAGTTCGGGGAGAACCCCTTATCGAAGATGTCTTTCACGAGATAGGCTTCGTAGGCCTTGATGGCCGAAAGCGGGAAGGCCAGGAGCGCGGCGACGGCGGCCTCCTTCCAAAACGGCCGCAGATATGGGAACATGAGCTTGAGCACTTTGAGCATGAGCCATCTTAAGCTTTAACGGAGGCGAAGTAAATTAAAACGCGGAAGGCCATATTCCTCGACCGGGACGGCACCCTGATCCTCGACAAGAACTACATCTCCCGAGTGGAGGACATCGAGTATTTCCCCGACACGCTGAAGGCGCTCCAGCTGTTCCAGAACCTCGGCTTCGAGCTCTTCGTGGTCACGAACCAGTCGGGCGTGGGCCGCGGCTACTTTTCGCTCGAGTCCGTCTACGTCGTCCACCGCCAGCTCCAGAACGACCTGCGCGAGGCGAAGCTCGCCCCGTTCAGGGACTTCGCCATCTGTCCCCACGCGCCCCAGGACAACTGCGATTGCCGGAAACCCTCGGGCAAGATGATCCGCGAGCTGATCGAGAAGCACCACCTGAGTCCGGACCACAGCTACATGGTCGGCGACAAGCTCATCGACGCCGAGGCGGGCCGCGACGCCGGCGTCCAGGGGGCCGTCGTCCGCGGGGCCGAGGCCCCCGGCTTCCCGGCGTTCAAGACGCTCCTCGAGTTCGCCCAGTCACTGAAAAAGTAGCTTGTAGCTCTTGAGCTCGACGGGCCGGAGGTGATACTGGTGGCAGAAGTACTGGAGGAGCCGGTCGCACTCGGTGAACGTCGTCCCGAGGAAGCCCGCGTAGTCAGAGAACCGCGTCCGGTAGCCCACCTTGATCCGCAGGAGGAACCCCTTCTCGTTGTCTCCGGGGGCGCACTGCTGGCAGGCGAACTGGCCCTGGGCCGGTAGGAAGACCGCGCCGGGGAGCTCGAGGAGGTTCCCCTGGCAGTACGTGCAGGTCTCGGTGTCCGGCATGATGCCGAGGTGGAACAGGAGCTTCACGAGGAACAGGGTCAGTTGCTGGTGCGGCACGAAGCGCTCCTTCGCTAGCGCGTCCTCGAGGTGGAAGAGCGCGTTGCTCACGACGGCGAAGACGCCCTCGTGGTCGCGGTCGTCGGCGTCGCCGCTCCCCGGATGGTAGGCGATCGCGAACTTCTGCACCAGCTCGAAGTAGAGGCACGCGAGGTAGAAGGCCTTGACGTCGTGGCGGAGCGAGCGCGGCTCCCAGAGGCGATGGTGCTCCTGCGAGATCACGAGCTCTGAGGTCTCGACCCGCGCCCGCTGCTCCTTCGCGAGGATCCGGATCATCGATCCGAGTTCGAAGATCGTCGGCTTGTGGGCCTTGCCGCCGCCCTGACCCCCGTAGACGTAGAAGCTCCCCACGAGGCCGTTCCGGAGGAGCAGCTTCACGATGAGGTCTCGCTCCTTGTAGGGAACGCGGTGGATGAGGACGCCTTCGAAAACCATGCCCCATTCTTATACACTTCGCGGGGGCAGTAAACCCTCCCGGAGCCGGGACCACGCGCGGATTGCCGCGGCCGCCAGCGCGAGGTAGTTCCGGAGCGGCGAATAGGGTATTCCCGGCGGCGCCTCGAGGCCCACGACGGTGTAGGCGCCGCCGCGGCGGCCTCCCCGGGCCACCATCTGGATCCAAAAGTCGGAGTTTTCGATCGGGTACAGGAGGTAGACGCGGGAGATCTCGGGCAGGTTCACGCCGTGGCTCAGGACCGTCGTGCTGATGATGTAGTCCGGGGCCGGCGTCGCCGCGAGCTTCTCCCGGAACGTCCCCGCCTCGCCCCCGAGGCAGGTCAGGCACGCGAAGCCGGCCGCCGAGAGCTCGGCCGCGAGGGACCGGACCTCCCCGCGGTAGCGGCAGAAGACGAGGCGCACCGCCGTCCGCTTCTCCTGCCGGTGGAGGTCGCCGAGGATCCACCGCCGCGACGGCGCGCGAAGGTAGCGCGCCGGTTGATACCGGAGCCGCCGGTTTCCCCGGTCCACCCAGAGGAGCTCGTCGAAGTGCGCGGCGAACGTTCGCACGGTTTCGACGAGCGCCGGGGAGACCGTCGCGGTGAGGAGCACGCACAGGCGCGCGGCCTCGGTCGCGCCGTAGAACGCTTCCCACATCCGCTCGCGGAACGTGTCGCCCCAGTAGAGGTAGAGGTGGAACTCGTCGAAGACCACGACCTCTGCGCTCGTTGGCCGGAGGAGGTACTCCTCCGGCGTCACCACGCGCACGGCCGGCCCCCAGGACGCCCGGCACTCGTCGGCGAGCGCCCGGAGCGGCGAGACCACCAGGAGCTCGACGTCGAGGCCCCGTCGGAAGCGATCGATCCAGTGGGTCTTCCCGGTGGCGGGCGGCGCGGACAGGAGAAGTAAAGTAGTTGTAAAATCCATCCCTCCTATTAACCCTAGGTCCTCGCAAACAGTAGCCGGAAGCGCGGAGGCCGAAAGAATTTTCTCCCGCGGTCCCGGTCCCTGCATATAATCGTGGATATGAAATTTCTCATCGTCGACGACGAAGCAGACATCGGTTTCGTCGTTAGCTTCGAACTAAAAACCCTGGGCCACGAGACGGTGTCGCTCGGCTCGGTCGCCGAGGCCATCAGCTACCTCCGCGAGGAAACGCCCGACGTGATTCTCTGCGATTACCAGATGCCGAAGGCCTCGGGCCTCGAGCTTCTGACGTGGCTGCGGCTCCAGGACAAACGGATTCCGTTTTACCTCCTGACCGGAGAGCCCGTCCTGGAGACGAAAGATCTTTTGAAGGATGGAGTAGAAAATATCCTGTTTAAGCCGCAAGATTTACTCAAGCTCTCGACCCTCTTTAAACACAAGTAGTTTAAAGTAAGGTTTATCCATATAGCCAAAAATGGTCCGCCTGCAGTAAGATTGTTATTCCAACACGCAAGGAACAGGCCTACTCATGAAGTATGGATTTTATATAGTTTTAACGCTAAGCCTCCTCTTTGGGGCTTATCATGCCGCACAGAATAAACTGGAACGTCCTCTCCAGCTCAGTTCTATTCGTCTCGGTACCGGCCTCGCCGACATCGAAGCTGCCTTCGGTACCCCCTCCGCCGTCGCCCGGAACCAGTACACCTTTATCCTACCCGACGGGTCGGAGCTCTTGATCACGCTCCGGGACCAGAAGGTTTCCAGCGCGAAGGTCAAGTTCCACCGGGAGATCAAGATCGAGGACCCGGAGATGAAGAAGCTCACCCTAGTGCAGATGCAGCATGACGAGTTCGAGGCCGGCAACCCTAGTTGGTTCTTCGCGGGGAAACCCGAGGAAGGCCTGATCTACAAGATCACTTCCGACGGCGTCATCGAAAGCCTGACCTGGGTTCCGCCGTTTACCTACGGAAACCATCAGGCGAAGCGCCTCCAGGCCCTACTTCAGGATTTTAATAGTCAAAGAAGCATGTAAGTTGTGCTAGCATCGCCTCATGATTACGCAAATTGAAAAGCTCTTCGACCA
>JBILTI010000172.1:0-5079 GCA_044371595.1 Bacteriovoracaceae bacterium | reverse complement strand
ATCCCGACCTACGTCTACGCGGATAACTTCTCCTACCTCCGCTTCGTCATCGGCGCCGTCGTGAGCCGGTGCCTGATCTCCTGGTACTTCGTGCCGAAGATCTACGGCAAGGGGCTCACGATCTTCGAGGTCCTCGCCCGGGGCGTCTTCGGCTACACCGACATCCGCCGCGAGGGCCACCGCGGCAAGCGGACCTTCGCCTTCTTCTACATCACGACGAAGCTCATCGGCGTCAGCGTGAAGCTCCTCGGAGGCTCGATCCTCGTCTCCGAGTTCTTCGGGATCTCGCTCTTCCTCGCGATGATCGTCATCGCCCTCCTGACGTTCCTCTACATCATCATCGGGGGCCTCAAGGCCGTCGTCCGGACGGACATGATCCAGGCCGCGATCTTCGTCGTCGGCGGTTTCGCCGCTCACTACGTCGTGGGGAAGATGAGCTCGCACACCTGGGGCGAGCTCGTGGCCTTCGGCTTCGCGAGCGGCAAGTTCAGCTTCTGGACCTCCGGCGGCGAGTTCGTGAGCTTCCTCTACGGGATCCTCGCGGGGATGGCCTACGACGCCGCGACCCACGGGGTCGACCAGGACCTCACGCAGAAGTTCCTCGGCGCGCGGGACGTGAAGACGGCGCAGCGGGCCCTCGGGTGGTCCGCGCTCGGCTCGTTCCTCGTAAACCTCCTCTTCCTCGCCCTCGGGGTCGTCATCTGGGCCTACTACACGAAGCACGGCCAGGCGATCCCGCAACCGGAGAAGATCTTCTCGTCGCTGATCGAGAACCACTTCCCAACGCCGCTCAAGGGCCTCATGGTCGCGAGCCTCCTCGCGGCCTCGATGTCGACGCTCGACTCGTCGATCAACGCGATGAGCGCGGTCTTCTGGAACGACCTCATGGGTGGCCAGCGTTCGCGGCTCTTCCGGATCTACATCAACCTCGACAATTTCATCATCACCGTCTCGATCGTCCTCGCGGCGCACCTCTTCTCCTTGATCCCCGGCGCCGTGAAGTTCGGGATCCACTTCGCGTACCTGTCGACCGGCCCCCTCCTCTCGTTCTTTGTCTGCCGGATGCTCCTCTCCCGGTGGATCAAGCTCACGTACAGCCCGGCGCTCGTGATCCTCACGATCCTCTCGGGCTTTCTCGGGATGGCGCTGAACCAGTTCACGTTCGGCTTCAATCCGCACCTGACGATCCTCTTCGGCATCCTGACGACGATCATCTTCCTGTGGATCTATTCAAAACTTATCGACTTTTCGAACACCCCCAAAGAGAACACCTATGAGTAGAAAGCTCCAGTTCCACCTCAAGACCGACGATCTGATCCGCTCCGGCGAGCGGTTCCGGGATAACCTGCGGCTCATGTCGAAGCCCGAGACCGGCTTCGTGAAGTCGATCGTCATCACGACGCTCGCCGTGACGTTCCTGAGCCTCGGGGTACCGCTGGCGGTCCAGATGATCATCAACAACATCGGCGTCCGGACGATGACCCAGCCGCTCGTCGTCCTCTGCGTCCTCCTTCTCTTCATCCTCTCCTGCAGCGGAACGCTCCAGGCGATCCAGACGCACACGGTGGAGATCCTCCAGCGCCGACTCTTCGTTCGCTACGGCCTCATCATCGGTGAGCGCCTGACGCACTACCAGGACCGGTACTTCCGGAGCGCCAACTCGCCGGACCTCATCAACCGCTACTTCGACATCATCGTCATGCAGTCGAGCATGGTGACGTTCTTCGTGAGCGGCTTCGGCTTCATCATCCAGTTCGTCATCGGCTTCGCGCTCCTGGCATTCTACCACCCGTACTTCCTCGGCTTCGCGGGGTTCATGGCGCAGTTTTTGATCTTCAACTGGATGCTCTTCGGCCCGGACGGCGTCAAGGCCGGCTCGCCGGAGGCCGACGGGAAGTACAAGGTCGTGGCCTGGGTCGAAGAGCTGAGCCGCGTCCGGAACATCTTTAGCTCCGACGCCGGGAAGGACTTCTCGAACGCGAAGCTGACGCACCTCTTCAACGAATGGCTCGGGAAGCGCAATACGCTCTTTAACTTCCAGTTCCGCCAGCACATCGGCCTCCAGATCTTCGGCGTCGTCATGAACGTCCTCCTCCTAGGCCTCGGGGGCTTCCTCGTGCTCGAGAAGGAGCTCTCCGCGGGCCAGCTCGTCGCGGCCGCGCTCGTCGTGAACAGCATCATCGCGGGCCTCCCGAACCTCCAGAACTTCTTCTTCAGCGTTTATAATTACAGCACGGCGCTCGACATGGTCTCGCGGTTCTACGATTACCCGCTCGAGACCCCGAAGGAGAACGCGATCCTCCCGAAGCGCCTCGACTTCGAGTTCTCGAACCTCACGTTCGCGCCGAACTACCGCTTCGACTTCGGCTACCGCGACGGGACCCGGAACCTGATCTTCGTGAAGAGCTTCTCCTCGATCCAGCTCGTCTACGATTCCCTCATGGGGTTCGCGGAGAACACCGGCGGCACGGTCACCTACGACGGCCTCCTGCTCGCGGACCTCGACGTGGCGGCGATCCGGAATCACCTCCAGATCATCCGCCACGACCAGTTCTTCGCCGGGACGATCCGCGAGAACCTCGTGGGCCTCGGAAATCGCCACTTCACAGACACGGAGATCCTCGGCGCCCTTAAGCGCTTGGGCCTCGACGACAACGTCGCGAAGCTCCCGCAGGGCCTCGACACGGAGATCCGCCCTAACGGCTACCCGCTCTCGAAGTCCCAGCTCCTCGCTCTCCAGGTCGCCCGGGCACTCCTTCTGAAGCCGCGGATCCTCCTCGTAACTCCAGACTTCGAGCAGATCTCGACGTTCAAGCGCCAGCTCGTCTTCGCCGAGCTCCTCGACCGGTCCCACGGCTGGACCCTCCTCTTCTTCACCCAGCGCTACTACAAGGGTGACTTCGACAGCTACCGGATGTTCGAGCGCTCGAAGATGACCGACCTCAACGGAACCGCAGATCTTCTCAAGGAAATCGAAAACTATGGCTGAGCTTAAGAGAGAAAAAACCGACCCGTCGATCGCCTACTCCGTGATCCCGATCGACTACCCGGAGGAATACGCGGCGACGCCGCGGGAGCTGCTCCGGATCCACGACCTGCCGGAGCCTGCGAAGCTCGTCACCCGGATCGTCGTGATCTTCTTCCTTTTCATGCTGGTGTTCCTGATCGCGATCCCGTGGCAGCAGACGGCCGACGGATCCGGGAAGGTCATGGCGTACCTGCCGCAGGACCGGGTCCAGAACGTCCACGCAACGGTCTCAGGCCGGATTAAGAAGTGGTTCGTGAAGGAGGGCTCGTTCGTGAAGAAGGGCGCGCCGGTGATGGAGATCGTCGACATCGACCCGAACTACATGGTCAGGCTCGCGACCGAGCTCGACGCCGCGAAGAGCCAGTACGAGGCGGCGGTCGCCGTTGCCCGCACCGCCCGCTACGACTACGACCGGCAGCAGGAGCTCTACGGAAAGGGCATCAGCTCGCGGAAGGACATGGAGCAGGCGATCATCGCCTATAAGAACGCGCAGTCGTCCGAGGCGCAGGCGCTCGCGGCCTACACGCAGATGCAGTCGAAGCTCACGCGGCAGGAGTCGCAGCTCGTCCTCGCCCCCTCCGACGGAACGATCGTCCGCCTCCTCGTCGGAACGAGCTCGGTCGTCGTGAACCAGGGCCAGGTCGTTGCGATCTTCGTCCCGAAGAGTGACCAGCTCTCGGCGCAGATCTTCATCCGCGGGAACGACCTGCCGCTCGTCTACGAGGGCCGCAAGGTCCGGCTCCAGTTCGAAGGCTGGCCCGCGATCCAGTTCTCCGGCTGGCCCTCGGTCGCCGTCGGAACCTTCGGCGGCGTCGTCTCGTTCGTCGACCAGACCGCGACGCCGGAGGGCCTCTTCCGCGTGATCGTGCTCCCGGAGAAGGGCGAGAAGTGGCCCGAGTCCCGGTTCATCCGCCAGGGGACCCGGGTCAACGGCTGGATCCTCCTTAATAAGGTATCGCTCGGCTACGAGCTCTGGCGCCAGTTCAACGGCTTCCCGCCGTCGCTCGACGCGGCCCCGGGCAGCCTCGAAGCATCGACCCAGGAGATTCCGGAGTGAGCATGAAATATCTTTCGTTGCTGGCCCTCGTATCCCTTCCACTCTACGGCGCGATCTCCCCCGGGATCGTTCGGGAGAGCGCGCTCAAACATCACCCGTCGGTGCACGCGGCGATAGAACGGCTCCATGCCGGAGAAAGCGCGGTCGTCGGCGCCCGGGGGGCCTTCGACGCAAAGATCGTCTCCGATTACAAGCGCCAGACCAAGAGCGATCACAACACGACGCTTTCCCGGACGCAGCTCGAGAAGCCGCTCCGGATCGCGAACTCTAAAATCTACGCGGGCGCCGAGCAGATCAGTAACCCCGCGGGCTTCCTCGCCCCGATCTACCACACGGGGAACCCGACGACGCAGACCGGGAACTACACGCTCGTCGGACTCAAACTGTCGCTCTGGAGAAATCTTACCCTCGATCCCGACCGGGCCGCCCTACGGAACGCAAAGCTCGGCGCGACGATCGCGCGCGCGGAGAAGCACCTGACCGACTGGGAGATCGCCCGGTTGAGCGAGCTCGCCTACTGGGAATGGGTCACGGCGACGAAGGTCAAGAAGATCTATGAGACGTTGCTCGCAAACGGCCTCACCCGGAACGACTACCTCCTCGCTCGGAGTAAGAAAGGCGACGTCGCGAACATCCTCGTCACCGAAAACGAGCAGTACGTCGCGAACCGGAAAGGCGCCCTCCAGGCGGCGCAGGAGCGCCTCCTCCGGGCAGAGTACGGCCTAGCCCTGTTCTATCGGGACAACGACGGCAACCCGGTCGTCCCCGGCGCCGAGGAAGCGTACGAAGATTACCCGGAGGACCTCACCGGCGAACTGAACGGTCTGGACCTCATGACCGAGGTGGACGAGCTAATGGGGCGGCGGCCCGACCTGAAGAACCTCGCCTTAACCGTCGCGAAGCTCGAGACGGACCTCGAGATCGCCAAGCAAGACCTGAGGCCCCGGCTCGACGTCACGACCGAGTACTTCAAGCGCACCGTCGACAACCGATC
>JBILTI010000170.1:0-5087 GCA_044371595.1 Bacteriovoracaceae bacterium | reverse complement strand
GCGGATCTCTTCCGCGTAGGCCACGGCGGCCAGGACGACGAAGGACAGGGCGGCGACGAGCGAAGGTGTTTTCATTTGGTCTCCCATTTGAAACCTCTTCGGTCGACTTCGGTCCAACTGAAGCGCCGCGGAGTCTCCGGCAATTCGTGCCGTCTCGCCGGCGGTGATCTAAATCATAAAATTGAGTGCGCATCCTTACTTGGTCTTTGCCCCGCCCTCGGCTAGGCTTGTTCTATGAGAATCGTTTGCTCCCTTATCCTTTTGATTGCTTCGCTCCAGGCCTTCGGCGCCGACGAGGTTCTCCGGACCTTCGTCACCGCCTCCCGCGCGGGCGAGCGGCTGACGGTGACGCGCGCCAACGGAGAGGCGCTGCCGGTCGTTTTCCCCCGCCCCGAGATCCGCGAGCGGTTCGCTCAGCTTCCGCTCGAGACGGCGGGGGTGATCGAAGGCCAGATCTACTACGAGACGGTGGCGACCGGCGAGGGACAGCGAACGCTTAAACCGTTCTTCGTCGTCGACGCGATCACTCCCATCACCCTCCGGGACCTGCGGCCCGAGGCCGTGACCGTCGCCGCCGCGCCCGCCCCGGTCCCCGGTCCCCGGTCCCCGGTCCCGTCCCCTTCGCACCGCTCGCGCTTCCCGTCACGACCGAGGTCGCCTCGGCGATCACGCTCACCACGAGCTTCCTCCTCCTCGAGGAGCTCGCGAGCGGGGCGGGCGATCCCGCGGGTCGCCGCGAGCTCCGCAAGGCCCTGCTCCTCTCTTCGGGAGTCCTCGCGACCCTGATCCTGATCCACGACCAACTTCAAGGAAGATAAAGCTTATGAAACCCCTCGTCGTCGTCCTCTCCGCTTCCCTCGCCGCCGCCGCCCTGGCCGGGCCCGTCCTCGAGATGAACCGCGCCTTCAACTCGCTCATGGAGCTCCTGCCCTTCCTGGTGAGGAAAGAGGGGTTTCTGAAAAAGGAGAACGAGAAGACGATCGCGGCAAACCTCGCGGCCCTCGACGACGCCTTCAAGCTCGCGGGCCACGACTCGCTCCTCCGGCACGACCTCTTCGCGCCGTCCTACGAGCTCATCTCCACCAACCTCCGCGAGGCCCGGGCCGCCTTCGGCAAAGGCCCGAAGGACTACTCGCTCTGGCTCAACCGCGAGACCGTCGGCCAATGCATCGACTGCCACTCGCGGCTTCCGCAGTCGGTGACGTCGAGCTTCCAGAACGGCGAACTCACGGTGGATAAGTCGAAGCTCGCGGATCCCTATAACTTGGGTCTGGCCTACCTCATCGTCCGCCGCTACGTCGACGCGAAGAACGAGTTTACGCGCGACCTCCAGGATCGGATCATCAAGAAGGACGGCCACGTCCTCCTTCCGCTCCAGCAGATCCTCCTGATCGAGCTCAAGATCAAGAAGGATCCGGCCTCGATGCTCGTCCTGGCCGGCGACTACCTCAAGAAAGGGAACCTCCCGTACGAGGCCAACCGCGAGCTCGAGGACTGGAAGCAGCGGCTCGGGATCTGGACCAAGGAAAAGCACGTCGGGAAACCGATCGCGACCGAGGGCGAGCTGCGCGCCTTCCTTGACCGGCGGCTCGCGCCGCTCAAGAAAATAGAGTCCTTCGACGATGCCTACAAGGTCGACCTGCTCCTCGCATCGGGTCTCCTCTCCCAGTACTTCTTCGAAAACCAGACGTCAAAATCGGCGCCGGAGATGAGCTACTGGCTCGGCTGGATCGAGAAGCGGCTGAAGAAAGAAGAGTTCTTCGGCGCCGGGGACCTCTTCCTCAAGCAATGCATCCGCAAGTATCCGAAGCACCCGGTCGCGCGCGAGTGTCTTAAGGAATACAAGGAAAGTGTCGAATTTGACTTTTCCGGTTCGAGCGGAACCTTTATCCCCGATGAAGTTCAAGCGGAACTTAAAAAGTTGAACGACCTGGTAGGCCCGGAAAAGAAGTTAAAACGTTAGGGGCGCCGGGCCCTGCCCCGCGACAGATTTTAGCCGAAAAGTATGATTTAAATCACATTTTATTGACGCCGCTATGGTATTCTTTCAAAAGTTTTGTTGAAGGAATATCTATGCAAAAGACAGCTTTTAAGAGTGTGAATTGTGAGAACTGCCAGTCTGTGGAGAGGGGCATTTTCTGTGACCTCGAGCAGGCCGCGTTAGCGGACGTCAGTCACAACAAGGTCATGAACAGCTATAAAAAGGGTCAGACGATCTTCTTCCAGGGCAATCCGCCGTTCGGCCTCTACTGCATCGCTCAGGGCAAGATTAAAGTTTCGAAGGTCGGTAACGACGGCAAGGAATCCATCATCCGGATCGCCGGCCCCGGCGACGTCCTCGGGCATCGCAGCCTCTTCAGCAAGGAAAACTACTCCGCTACCGCCACGGTCATCGAAGACGCGGCGATCTGCTTCCTCGACAAGAACTACATCTACGGGGCCCTCAAGACCGATCCGACGATCGCCCTTAACCTGATCCAGAAGCTCTCGAAAGACATGGGGGCCGCGGAGACGCGGAACGCGTCGATGTCGCAGAAGAGCGCCCGCGAGCGCCTCGCCGAACTCTTCCTCACGTTCATGAAGAACTACGGTCAGGAGGAATCCGACGGCCGCGTTCGGCTCGACATCAAGCTGAACCGCGACGAGATCGCCTCGATCGTCGGCACCGCGCACGAAACCATCATCCGCCTCATCTCCGAGTTCAAGGAAGAGGGAATCCTCGAGCAGGAAGGCAAGGTCATCTTCATCTGCGACGAGGAAAAACTCCTCGATTTCGCTAACTTAGACTATTAATTATCCTCGGCGAATATGACCTAGAACATATTCTGCCCCGGGGAACTGAGATACAGTTCCCCCATGATGGATAAAGTAACGCCCCTCAATTCCACGCAGATCGAGGCACTCAAGCAAGAGTTCGAGCTCCTCACCTTCCCGAGCGACTTCGACCTCGTCTACGAGAACCAGATTCCGTGCACCGGCATCGCGCTCATCGAAGGACAGATCGAACTCATCCGGGACGCGAAGGTCGAGAAGGTCGTGGCCAACGGCAACATCCTCGGGATCACCGAGCTGCTCCTGGCGGAACCGGTTCGCTACGGCGCCCGCGTGAAGGCGAAGTCCAAGATCATCCTCCTCGGAAAATCCGACATCCTTAACTTCCGTTCGAACGCCAGGTCGAAGCTCCACGCGATCCTCACGACGATTGAATCCGTGAAGTAACTCGTCCATAATGGTAGTTGATGAGACATCACCGACCTCGACAATTTAAAGTCCTCAAGGCGAGCGGACGGAGCGAACCGTTCTCCCGCAAGAAACTTTTCCTCTCCCTCGAACGCACGGGCCTGCCGCCGCGCGAGTGTCAGGAGATCTCCGCGCGCGTCGCGCGGGAGGTCGGCGAAGGCGCCGAGACCCGCGACATCTTCAAGAAGACGCTTAAGCTCGTGAAGGAAACTTCCCCCCTCGGCGCCGTCAACTACTCGCTGAAGCGGTCGCTCTTCGACCTGGGCCCCGAGGGTCACCACTTCGAAACCTTCGTCGCCCGCTACTTTGCGGCGATCGGCTTCGAGACCGAAACGCGCAACGTTCTGCGCGGACGGTTCGTCCGCCACGAGGTCGACGTCATAGCGCTGAAGGACGGCCAGGCCAGCTTCTGCGAGTGCAAGTTCCACAACCACGCCGGGATCAAGAACGACATCAAGGTAGCACTCTACGTGAAGGCCCGCTGGGACGACCTCCGCGAGGGGCCCGATGGCGCGCGCCTGCGCACCTTCTACGTCGCGAGCAACACGTCGTTTTCCCAGGACGCGATCACCTACGCCACCGGCACGGGGCTCCACCTCCTCGGCGTCAACATGCCTGCCGGCGAATCGTTCCTCGACGAGATCAAGAAGCTTAAACTCTACCCGCTCACGTCGCTCCGGCGGCTTCCGAAGCTCTACCGTAAGGAGCTCCTCGCCCGGGACGTCGTCCTGGCCCGGGACGTCCTGGGGCAGCGGAACCTCTTGTTGAAGTTAGGGCTCCGCGACGACGAATGGCCTACACTTATCCGGGAGATCGATCTCCTGACCGGGAGGAACTGATGGAACTTATTTTCTGGGGGGCCACGGAAGACGTGACCGGTTCGTTGACCTTCGTCCGCCTTCCCGCGGGAACGATCGCCGTCGACGCGGGCCTCTACCAGGGATCCGCCGACACGGAGAAGTTAAACGACCTGGGGCTTCCGATCCCGCCTGCGGAGCTCGCGGCGGTCATCCTCACCCACGCGCATCTCGATCACTCGGGCCTCCTTTCCCGGCTCGTTGCGAAGGGGTTCCAGGGTCCCGTCTTCTGTACGCAGCCGACCGCCCACCTGGCGAAGATCATCCTCGAGGACAGCGCGGGCCTCGACGAGGGAAGCACCGAGGCCGACGTAGGAAAAGTCCTTAAGCTTCTCCGACCGGTGGACTGGCACCAGAGCGTCCCCCTCGCCGGCGGCAGCTTCCAGCTCTTTCCCGCGGGCCACATCCTCGGAGCTTCCTCGGTCAAGCTCCAGGCCAACGGTAAGAGCGTCGTCTTCTCCGGAGACCTCGGCCGGGAGGACGATCCGCTGATCCCGGGGCCCGCTCCCTGTCCCGCCGTGGATGCCGTGGTGATGGAGTCGACCTACGGCGGAAAGCGCCGGAACGGGGACCTCGAGAAAGAGCTCTACACGTTCCTCACGAAGATCTCCCGCGAAAACCGCGTGGGCATCGTCGCGAGCTTCGCCGTCGCCCGGGGCCAGCTCCTCCTGACGTTGATCAACGAGTTCTTCCGGCGGCACCCGCAGGAGAAGATCCGGGTGGTCTTCGACAGCCCTATGATGGCCGCGGCCAACGCCGTCTACCAGCGCTTCTCGCACCTGACGAAGAGGCCCGCCGCGGTTAAGGAGTCGCTCGCGGCGGCCGAGGGCATCGGCTTCGAGCGCCAGTGGGAGGGCCTCCGGCGAAAGGAAGGGCCGCTCCTTGTCGTCAGCTCGAGCGGCATGCTGAGCGGGGGTCGGATCCTCCGGCACCTCGCCAACTGGCAGGACGACCGCCGGGCGGTGCTCTTCCTCCCCGGCTATCAGGCCG
>JBILTI010000169.1:0-5090 GCA_044371595.1 Bacteriovoracaceae bacterium | reverse complement strand
ACGTCGAGGCGTTCAACCAGATGGGCCTCATCGAGTTTTACAACAAAAACTGGGACAAGGCCGTCGAGTACTGGCTCGAATATCTGAAGCGCGAGCGCCGGAAGGACCAGATCGTAAAAGTTAAATTTCTTATCGCTAACGCCCACGAGTCAAACGAGAAGCTGAAGGAAGCTTACAACATCTACTATTCGCTCCTGCCCGCCTACCCGAATCCCGACGTCCTCCGGGCGCGGCTCAAGTCGCTCTACGCCCGGCGCGTGGCCAGAAAACGTTAGACCTCGCGGCGAATTTAATTTATCTTTATCCAAACATTTTAATGGCGGGTTCAGATGTCCAGCTGGCAGAAGGCACTTGCGATCGCGCTTGGCTTACCATCGACGATCCTCGGAGTGTTCTTTGGGTTTCAGGAGCTCGTAAAGCTCGGTGTCTTGACCCAGGGAGTCGCACAGGGCTTTCTGATCGCCGTCGTAGTCGTCATGCTAATAAAAATGATCCAGGTCTCATGGAAAAAAAAGAAATAGATAAAAAGTTCTACCTCCTCTCGGCGATCAATATTATTCCGGCAATCATTCTGGGGGGAGGCCTCACGGTCGACTCTCTCGTGCTTGTCGGGGCCCTTGTGATTTTGGTTCTTAACCATACGGTATTGGTAAAAATCGTTAAATCCGTCACTATCTCCGCAAGTGGCGAAGGCAGTGACTCTTCGCGTCATCTTTCTCGCATTTTATTCCTAATGCTTCTTAAGTTTTGCCTCCTTTTTGGCACCATTGCCCTGATCTATTTCTATAAGAAGGACCTCATTACAAAACTCTTCCTGATTATCTTTTTCCAATTGATAATTCAGATCGTAAGTATTAAAAACAATTATCAAAATAGTTAGGACATACTCATGAAATTTTTAGGTCTTATCGGCTTATTTATAGCCCAGTCCTCCTTCGCTTCTGGTGGCTTCAATTTCTTTAGTGAAGCTTCTCACGCGACCCATATCCCTGCTCATACTCTGGCGCTCATCGTGGGTTCGCTCATCATGCTTGTCACAGGCGTCGTTTATCGCGCGCAGCTTTCTTCCGTAAAAAACTACATCATCCCGGATCGAGGGATTTCCACGCGCAACCTCCTCGAAGCCCTGGGCCAGGCGATGTACGGAACAGCCAAGACCGTTATGGGTGAAGAGTCGGCGAAGAAGTACTTCCCGTACGTAATCTTTGTTTTCTTCTTCATTCTGATCAATAACCTCATCGGCATCATCCCCGGGTCGATGTCCGCAAACCAGAACCTCAATACGACGCTCGCGCTAGGGATTTTCACGTTCGTTTACTTCAATTTTCAGGGTATCCGCGCGGTCGGCTTCGTTAACTACATGAAACACTTCGCGGGCCCGATGCCGGCCCTCGCGCTCCTCATCTTTCCGATCGAGATCATCTCGGTTTCCGTTCGTCCGCTCTCTCTGGCGCTTCGTCTTCGCGGAAACATGGATGGCGACCACTTGATCCTCGGAATCTTTTCCGAGCTCGTCCCCTACATTGTGCCGATTCCGTTCTACGCGATGGGGATCTTCGTCGGGTTCCTCCAAGCTTTCGTATTCACTCTATTAACAATGATCTATATTGGAATGGCCACTGCTCACCACGATCATGGTGATCACGAACACCATCACTAATAGGATCGAGACTTTTTTTACAAAAGGAAAAAAAGATGGAAAACACTACTGCTTTCGTTGTTCTCGCTGCCGCAATCGCTTTCGCTTCTGCCGTTATCGGTGGAACAATGGCCCAGGGCAAGGCTGCTTCTGTTGCCCTCGAAGGTATCGCTCGTAACCCAGCTGCTGCTGAAAAGCTCCAGACTCCGATGATTCTCGCTCTCGCTCTGATCGAGTCTCTTGTTCTCTTCGGCTTCGGTATCGCGTTCCTTATCCTCCAGAAAGCTGCTTAATTTCTTAAGAAATTCGCAACGAATAAGAGGGGCTCGGTTATGGGCCCCTTCTTATTTATGGTACCTTAGCTTTAAGCATCTTTCCAATATATCTGCCGGTGTGCGAGCCTTTGATCTTCGCTACCGTTTCCGGAGTTCCCTCCGCCACGATCATTCCTCCGCCCTTTCCGCCCTCGGGACCGAGGTCGATCACCCAGTCGGCCGTTTTGATCACGTCCAGGTTATGTTCGATGACGAGCAACGAATGTCCCTGTTCGATCAGCTTATTTAAGGCGTTCAGGAGAATGTTGATGTCCTCGAAATGGAGGCCCGTCGTCGGCTCGTCGAGGACGTAGAGCGTGGAGCCTTTGACGGACTTCGAAAGCTCCCGGGATAGCTTTAGTCGCTGTGCCTCGCCACCAGAGAGCGTGGTCGCCGGTTGCCCGAGCTTGATGTACCCGAGGCCGACGGCGTTCAGCACCTGGAGCGCGCGGTTCACCTTGGGGTGATTATCGAAGAACGGCGCCGCCTCCTCGATGCTCATGTTCAGAACGTCGGCGATGTTTTTTCCTCGGTAGAGGATCGAAAGCGTTTCGTTGTTGTAGCGGCTTCCCCGGCACTCCGAGCACGTAACGTACACGTCCGGGAGGAAGTGCATTTCGATCTTTAGAACCCCGTTTCCTTCGCACGTCTCGCAGCGGCCACCCTTCACGTTGAACGAAAAACGACCCGGCTTATAACCCCGGACCTTGGCCTCGTTGGTTTGGGAAAAGATGTTTCTAATGTCGTCGAAGAGGCCGGTGTAGGTCGCGGGGTTCGAGTGGGGAGTCCGGCCGATCGGCGACTGGTCGAGCTCGATAAGTCCCTGGATCTTGTCGACGCCTGAGATCGACCGATAGTTGGCGCTCGCCCCCCGGCGACCCCGGGAGAGGTAGTTTTTGACGGCCGGGATCAGGACCTTGTGGACGAGCGTCGACTTGCCGGATCCGGAGACGCCGGTGATGCAGGTCATCCCTCCGAGTGGAAGACGAAGAGTTACGTCCTGGAGATTGTGCTCTCGCGCCTTCTCGAGGATGATGAAGTCTTTCAGCGTCCGGCGTTGTTCGGGGAGGAGAATCCGCTTCTCACCGGAGAGATACTGGCCCGTGACGCTTTTTTTATTCCGTTTGATCTCTTCCGGACTGCCGGCCGCGACAATCTCTCCCCCGTGGATTCCCGCTTCGGGTCCCATGTCGATGAGATAGTCCGACGCGAGCATCGTGTCTTCGTCGTGTTCGACGACCAGGACCGTGTTTCCGATGTCCCTGAGATCGAGGAGCGTTTTGATGAGCTTTTCGTTGTCTCGCTGGTGGAGGCCGATGCTCGGTTCGTCGAGGACGTAGAGGACCCCGGAGAGGGCCGAGCCGATCTGCGTTGCGAGGCGTATCCGCTGGGACTCGCCTCCCGAAAGGGTCATGGCGTCACGGTTGAGGGTCAGGTAGTTGAGGCCAACGTTCAGGAGGAACCGGAGTCGGTCGCGGATCTCTTTCAAGACCTTGTGAGCAATGATCGCGCGGTTTCCGGTAAAGCTCAGCTTCTCGAAGAAAGCGGCGGCTTCGGAGATGGACAGGTCACAGAGGTCCATGATCGAGTGGCTATCGACGGTGGCGGCGAGGGCGAAGGGATTGAGCTTCCGGCCCTTGCACGCGGGACACTTCTTGATCAGCATGTACTCTTCGAGATCGGCACGGGTCCGCTCCGATTCGGATTCGTTGTACTTCTTCTCGAGCCAGGCCACGACTCCCGGAAACTCCTTCTTAAAGTTCCACGACGAGTTCTCCGACTCGAACTTATAGGCATAAATCTTATCGCTCCCCTCGTACAAGATCTTCCGGAACCGCTCCGGCAGCTTTCCGAACGGCTTCGCGAGGTCCACCTTCTCGGCCTCGGCGACGGAGCGAACCATCTGCATGAGGAAGGTATTTTTCTTCACGATCGGCATGGCCCCGTCCTCGAGGGACAGGTTCTCGTCGAGGAGGAGGGCGTCGACATCGAAGCGCTTCGAGATGCCGAGGCCGTTGCATGTCGGGCATGCCCCGAGCGGGGAGTTAAAGGAAAAGAGCCGCGGTTCAAGATCCGGGTAGCTCCTTCCGGACCTGAACGAGTAGTTCTTTTCGGAGAAGAAGTGCTCCTTGTCGTCGGCGAGGACGACGAGGTAGCCGTCGGAGAGCTTGAGCGCCTGCTCGATCGAGTCCGTGAGCCGGGCCTGGACGCGGTCCTTCATGACCAGCCGGTCGACCACGATGTCGATGTCGTTGAACCGGGCCTTGTTGATCCCGATCGTGTCGTCGAGGTTCAGGAGCTCGCCGTTCAAGCGGATCCGGGAGAAGCCCAGGCCCAGGAACTTCGCGAGTTCCTCCCGGTGCTCCCCCTTTTTCGACCGGATCACCGGTGCGAGGACCTGCAGCTTCGTGCCGTCCTTAAACTTCAGGATGTTTTCGACGATCTGCTGAGGCGACTGCTTGGACACCCTCTCGCCGGTCTCCGGGCAGTGGGCGTCGCCGAGGCGCGCGAAGAGCAACCGGAGGTAGTCGTAGATCTCGGTGATCGTGCCAACCGTCGATCGCGGGTTCTTCGTCGTCGACTTCTGATCGATGGCGATCGCCGGGGAGAGGCCCGTGATGCTCTCGACCTCCGGCGCCTCGACTTGACCGATGAACTGCCGGGCGTAGCTCGAAAGGGATTCGATGTACCGGCGCTGGCCCTCGGCGTAGATCGTGTCGAAGGCGAGCGACGACTTCCCGGATCCGGAGGGCCCCGTGATCACCGTAAGCGAATGCCGGGGAAGCGATACGTCTACGTTCTTGAGGTTATGAACTTTTGCCTTTGTGACCTGGATCTTTTCCATGCGAAACCTTTTTCTTGAGTGTGATCGCCTGCCGGAGGGAGTACTCGCAGCCCCGGTAGTCCGCCTGGTTTCGCCCGAATAGGCCAAACGAGGTGCCGTGGTCCGGACTCAGTCGCGGATACGGGAGTCCTAGGGTGATGTTGGAGCCGATGAATCCCTGGAGGCCCTTGAAGCCCGCGAGCCCCTGATCGTGGAATAGGTAAACCAGCAGGTCGTCGTCAGTGCGCTTCTCGAGCAGCATTGTATCACCGGGCAGCGGCCCTAACAGTTCAATTTTAACTTCGTCTTTAAG